>JAYVFW010000045.1:0-2249 GCA_043772715.1 Phormidesmis sp.
GCGGATTTGGGAGTTCCGAAGTAGGCTTTGTAAATTTCATGCGCGATCGGCACCGCTGACTCGGCTCCAAACCCACCATTCTCAACCACAACCGCCACCGCGATTTGGGGATCATTGAGCGGACCGTAGCCTACATAAAGCGCATTGTCTCGTTGCCCAATCACTTCAGCCGTTCCCGTCTTGCCAGCCGTGGGGGGAATCGAGCCATCGCTCAATCGACGGGCAGTGCCTTCTTTGACCACCGCAGCCAGCCCAGCCCGAATCACCGCGATCGTCTCTGGGTTTAACCCGGTTGCTTCACGCTGTGCGGCTGGAGTATTGGTTTGGTCAGCCATCAGATGCGGTTTGACCCGATAACCGCCATTGGCGATCGCAGACACCATCACCGCCAGTTCCAGCGGCGTGACCTGAACTACGCCTTGCCCGATCGCCATACTCACGGTGTCGCCGCCATACCAGGGTTCGCCATAAAGTTTCTGCTTTTGCTCAGGCGTGGGGATCACGCCGTGACTTCCCCCTTCTAAGCCCATTGAGGAGGTTTCGCCAATGCCTAATCGGTGCCCCCATTTTGAGATCTCATTAGGACCGACTGCTATTCCAACTTGGTAGAAGAATGTGTTACTGCTAAAAGCGAGTGCATCACGGAACCCGATCGTGCCATAACCACTGCCTCCGTGTTCGTGAAACAAGGTGCCACCGATGTTAATCGCTCCAAACGTTGGCAGCGTAGAAGTTGAAGAAAACTTGCCCGACTGAATGCCTGCCGAAGTAGTGACGATCTTAAAGGTGCTGCCCGGTGGATAGCCCTGCAAACTCCGATTTAGGAAAGGATGATCTTGCCCTTGGAGGTCTTTCCACTCTTGAGTTGAGATTTTGCGAGTAAATAGATTGGGATCAAAGGTAGGGCCGCTTGCCATCACCAAAACGGCTCCCGTTTTGACATCTAGCGCGACTACTGCACCTCGCTGGTTGTTTAAGGCTTTCTCTGCCGCCTGCTGAAGTTTGAGATCAAGCGTGAGCCGCAAATCAGACCCCGATGTTGGCTTTTGCTCGCCCAGCATTCTCAATTCTTTGCCAACCGAATCGACTTCGAGCAGGTGACTGCCCCACTTGCCACGCAAGCTGGGGTCAGCGATGCGCTCGATTCCCATTTGCCCTAGCAGCATCCCCATCGGGAAATCGGGGTTAGCTCTAAGATCGTCGGCAGTGGCTTCGCCGATATAGCCCAAAATGTGAGCCGCAAGATTGCCATTTGGGTAGTGACGGCTAGACTCTGCCTGAATTTCTAACCCAGGAATCTGCCCGACCTCGGCAAGCGCCACAAACTGTTGAGGAGTCAAATTGCGATAGATGCGAACTGGAATCGCCGATCTATACCCGACTTGCTTAAGCTTTTTGAGAATTTCTTCGGCAGGGATGTCGAGAATTTTGCTGAGACGAACGGCGGTTTCTTGCCATTGCTGCATCGACTGCTCGCGAGGATAGAGATAGATCGATCGAGACAACTGGTTAGCCGCCAGCGGAACGCCTTTGCGATCGAGAATGTTGCCGCGATCTGCCACGATCACCAAAGGACGAATGCGATTTTGATCGGCAAGCTGGCGATTGTGGTGACCCTGCACAATCTGCAACTGTGCCAATCGAAACATACATCCACTAATCAAAGTGGTCGCTACCATAAATAGAAATACGGAGCGGTGAGAACGTCGCGATCGGGTTTGGTTGACGCGAGAGGAGGTAGATACAAACGAAAATCCGCTAGCCATATTAACCCAGTTTCTTAAATTGAAATCAGCGATCGATCTGTTCACAAGCAAAAGGAATCCGCCTGAACAGGCTCCCTTTTGTGTCTTCTATTCTGCACATTTGCGGCGGCTGCGATCCCCGTATTTTCTGGTCTGTGGAGATCAAAACCCCAAAACTTGTAAAGCTATCTTAAGCGATCAATCCAATGAAAATCTACCTTGATTTATTCTGCTGAGTATGCGTTAAGGTCAATCATAAACAGCGAATCAAACGAGACGAAAAACGCGCTTTAGTTTCCCTAGATCCATCGATTCCTCTGTTACTTTCGCTACTTTTGATTCAAAATCCGGAAAATCTTGCGATCGTCAGCTTAGTATCCAACAATCACGATCGTTTGTTAGATTACTGATACCAATTTAAATTGAGTACAGGGCAAAAGGGGTAGACTGAAACCAGTCGTTTCGCTGTTTTCCCGATGGTTGGTATCACCTCAATTAACGTGA
>JAYVFW010000046.1:0-2246 GCA_043772715.1 Phormidesmis sp.
CTGATTCCCCCAACAGGAGTTGCCGATGTATTCGTCACCGTCACAAGGCAAGGGTAACAAGGGTTCGGTTCAGTTCAAAAATACGAGAGGGCGGTTGCAAATCGTCTTTTCTTACCCAATTCAAGAAAACGGAGAGATCAAACGGAAGCGATTCTATATTTCTACGGGATAGAGGACACACCGATCAATCGGCAACGAGTTGGAGACACGGTGAGAACCCTTCAGCGAGATATTGATTACGGCGAGGTGGATCTGAGCCTTGCCAAGTATCAGCCTTACGCGGCTCTGACCACCGTTTCCTCCATTCCCCCAATTTCCCCCAATCCTCCAGCCAAATCGCAGCCGACTCTCACCGACTTGTGGGAGCGATATATGGAATTCAAACAGCCGCAGGTGAGTCCCAGTACATTTTGCAAGGACTACACAAAGCAGCAAAATCATATCCGCCGATTTCCGAGTCAATCGCTGGAGGATGCGATCTCCATTCGAGATTATTTGTTAGCGAACCTGACACCGGATGCAGCGAAGCGGTGTGTGACTCAGCTAAAAGCGTGCTGTGATTGGGCAGTTGAAGACGGCATCATCGAGAGCAACCCTTTTAGCTCAATGAAGCTTAAAGCTCCCAAAGGGTTGACTGAAGAGGAAGATGTCAGTCCATTTTCAAAAGAGGAGCGCGATCGAATTATTCAGACCTTTGAAATGGATCACCAATACAAGCACTACACCAATTACGTGCGCTTTTTGTTCTTTACAAGCGCACGTCCATCAGAAGTGATTGGGCTGCAATGGAAACACGTCACCGAAAGCGTGATCCGATTCCGGCAGGCGGTTGTGATTTCTAAGAAAGGGCTGGTTTTGAAAGACGGCTTAAAAACTCAGCGTAAACGCGACTTTCCAATTACGCCTGAAGTGAAGGCAATCCTAGACAATATGAAAGCTGAACCGATCGATCCTGAAGCCTTCATTTTCAGAAGTCCAAGAGGCAAGTTTATCGACCAGCACAATTTTGCAAATCGGGCGTGGCAGGCAGTTGTGGCGAAGAGCGGCATTCCCTATCGCAAGAGCTACCAATGCCGACACACTTTCATCAGCCTGTGTGTGGAAGCTCATATTAATAGTACTGCGATCGGGCGTTGGACGGGAACGAGTGCCAAGATGATCGATAAGCACTACGGCGCAACGAATTTCACAAATCTTCGACCACCGGATCTGACTTGAAATCCCCATGCTAGATAACGTTGATTGCTCAATGATTCATTGGGCAATTTTTTTGGTTCTCTTTTGATGACTCAAGAGCGTGGATTCGTAGGTTGCGATTGCGCGTTGATGCGCCGCAGGATCACAGCGATTGTGCATCCAGTCTTGAATCAGCGGCAAATTGTACCGGACACACCGCTGATTGATCCGCACCCAATGAATGCCTTCAATCCATTCGCCTTGAAGTCGATACTTCTTCAGAGTGTCATTGCTCAGAGCGAGAAACTCACAGGCTTGCTGCTTACCGACAAACATATTCATCATCAGAAACTCCCCAATCTTTTAGAGGCACTTCATGGCGTTGTGCCTAAATGAATAGGTCGATCGTAAAAGATTTTTCTGAACCTGTGCTGAAAAATAGCTTAAATATTTGTGTTGACCCTATTTTATTGCTGAATTTATGCTGAATAAACTTGCCCTACCCGCACGTTATTCGGGTGCAAAAAGAATGACTCTGCGATTTGCCATCTCATTTCAGGGTGTGCTACAACTGGAAGTACGTAGGATTACTTTCTAGTTCCGATGAAAGCTGGACTCCTCGCAAAGCTTTGACTGCGGCTGCTGAACCCTAGTCAACCTCTTCAACATCTTTGAGCCGTGTTCTGGCTTTTTATGCAGCCCAAAAATCTTTCTCGGCTCCTGTGGGCACTCGCTCGGCAGGGGTTGAATGTGCAGTATTTCAACGGCACCTACTCCGTTCGTTGGCAGCATCGATCGGACAGTCCGATCGCGGAAGTTCTGCTTCCCGATGACTTCCCACTCGAAGCTAAAGCGCTCAAACAATTAGCGAATCTTGCCAGCGTGAATCACCCGGCTGGAGGTCATGTCTGCCGTGCTTGTGCGACTCCCGACTTTCATCCAGGTGATTCAGGGGTTGCGGTTGGATCAGATATTACAGCGCATTTCAGGCTTATGAAGTACAGTAACAACAGTCTGCGAACCAGTTGCGTAAATGCTCAGGATTAACTAGGTGCAAAGCGGTTGCAATC
>JAYVFW010000047.1:0-6221 GCA_043772715.1 Phormidesmis sp.
TGATTGCCGATGGCTCGCTCGGTGCGGCGATCGACAACAAGCTCAAGCGGCAAGTGATCGACGTGCAGTTTCAAGGCAACTTTAACCAAACTCAATCTATTTTTAGAACGATCGAGCGTCTTCAGCCGCTGCTGCTGCTGAAGAATCTCAAGATTGAGGTCGGCGATAAAAATCGGGCGTTGGTTCCAGGTGGTCTCTATGAGATTGCACCGGGGGGTGTCGTGCGCTTTTTGACTAACTGTCAGCCCGATACCAAAATCACAACTTCTTTTCAAATGGAGGCGTTGATACCGCTCAATGCGGCGGATAAGAAGGCACTCGTGCCCACTCCTAGTCCGTCCGCTTCGCCCAAATAGTCAGAGCGGCGGCAAGACCGCTCGATTTACGTTTTAATGCCCATCGTTTTTAAGTTGAGAGAGGAGTGAACCCGTGAAGGAGTTTTATGGAATCGGTGCAGCTGCTGCCGCGATCGTGCTGGCGGCAACTCAGGCGGCAAGTGCAGCCCCAACTCAAGTCACCAATGTGCGGTTAAATCCCAGTCGCTCAGGGGTCGATGTCGTGTTAGAAACTCAAGTGGGCGATCGCGCTCCGCAAGTGTTTAACGTCAATCGCGGCAACACCTGGACGGCCTATATTTTCAACACGCAGCTACGCGGCAATCAGTCCTTTCAGCAAAACAACCCAGCACCGGGAATCGCCTCGATCGCGGTCACACCCGTTGGCGGCAACGGCATTCAGGTAACCGTGGTGGGGCAGGGCAATGCCGCTCCGACTGGGCAGATTGCCAGCCGCAACGCAAAAGGCGTAATTTTGAGCGTCAGTGGCGCTGGGGGTGGCGGAACTCCTGTTGCTCAGGCTCCTGCATCAACGCCCGCTCCACCGTCTACGCCAACGCCCGCTCCGCCCCTTGGCGTACCGATCTCGCCCCTGGTGCCCAATCCAACGATTACAACAAGTCCGCCTTCGGTGCCAGTGGCTCCAGTACCGCCCTTTTTGCCAAGAGCCGTCGCTCCGCCCGTTGGCGATATTACCGTTGCGCCGATCGATGTGTCGCCCTCCTCGATCGATTTGGGTTCCGCAGAACGCATTCCTCGGCTCGTGCTGCGCGATGCTCCAGTACGAGAGGTTTTATCTTTGCTCGCCAGAGCCGCCGGACTCAACTTAGCCTTTAGCGAATCTCCGGGAGGGCAAACTGGTGCAGCCGCAGGACAAGCGGCGCGATCGGGCGGTCCGACAATCTCACTTGATATTGAAAATGAGTCGGTGCAAGATGTCTTCAACTACGTGTTGCGGCTGGCTTGCGTCCCCGTTGCAGCTAGCGGGCAGGGTGGGGGTGGTCAATGTGGCAGCCTAGAAGCGACGCGCTCAGGGCGAACTATTATTGTCGGCACTCGGTTACCCAATTCGGCTCGGGGGGCAATGGCTCGAAGTCTGCGCCTCAACCAAATTTCTGTGACCAGTGCCGTCAACTTTTTGGTGGGCTTGGGGGCAGAAAGCGCGGTGACGAGAGAGCGGCAAGTGAGAACGGTGATCGCGCAGTCGGCATCTCAGCTAGAAGGTGCTCAACAAACTGCGGCAAACCAGCCAGCCACCACCGAAACCACGACAGAATCCAGAGTCGAGGTTCAGCGCGCTGAGTTTAGAGACTCTACGCCATTCTTGCGAGGTATGCAGGTGTCAGGCGATGAGCGCACAAACTCCATCACGCTGATCGGCACCGCCAAACAAATCGAACTGGCAACCAGTCAACTGGTTCAGCTTGATTCAAGACGGCGGATGGTGGCAGTCAACGTCAAAGTGATTGACGTAAACCTGCTGGCGCTGCGTCGATTTGGCACGACGTTCTCGTTTGGGGTCGGCAACTCGCAGATCATCAACCAAGGGGGCATTGCGGTGCTTAACTTTGGACGGAACACGCCTGGGTCAAGTTCGGCGACCTCAGATGTAACTGGCAGCAGCATTGGCACAGTTGCAAACATTGTCAGTGGTTCACCAGTCAACTTTGTCCGTAACTTTTTTGCCCAATTACAAGCCTCAGTCGTGAGTGGCAACGCCAAGATTTTGACTGACCCAACGCTGGTTGTGCAAGAAGGACAAACCGCGACCGTTAACTTGACGCAAGAAGTGATTACAAACTTTACGCAGAATGTGACGAGTTCGGGGGCGGGGGCGGTTGCCACCGTCACGGTAACGGCTGAGAAGCGGTCTGCTGGGTTGATTTTGCCCATCAAGGTCGATCGCATTGATGACAACGGCTTTATTTCTCTGTCAGTGGCTCCCTCGATTTCGCAGCCTGAAAGCACGCAATCCGTCAATATTGGCGGTGCACAAAACATCATCACGCTGCTATCAGAACGGAAGCTAGAGTCAGGTCAGATTCGGCTTCGGGATGGACAGACATTGGTGCTTTCAGGGATTATCCAAGAGCAAGATCGCACGACAGTGACGAAGGTGCCAATTTTGGGAGACATTCCGATTTTGGGGGCATTGTTTCGCCGCACCGAGCGCAATAACCAACGCCGAGAAGTGATTGTGTTGCTGAGTCCGCAGATTATTGACGACTCCGATCGCTCAACCTATGGCTATGGCTACACGCCGGGGCCGGAAGTGCGGCAGGTCTTGCAGCAAAACCCAGGCAGTCGCTAACCTCTAGATAGGCGACTTGCTAAACCATTGAAGATACGCTATGAGAGCCAGGATTCAGGATGTTTCTTGAATTCTGGCTCTTTGCTTGAAAGAATGGTTCTCATCAATCGCTTAATGAAACGTGAATTCGATGAGATTTCTCGCTTCGTTGTCAGCGGCTTCTGCCCCCTAAATCCCCCAAAATTGGGGGACTTTGAACCAGAAGTTTTGGCTTGAAGTCCCCCAATTTGGGGGATTTAGGGGGCTTCCCGAATTCATAGTGCCTTCTCAGCAAAGCTGTTCGGAACGAATCACTTCTGTCGAACTGACGTTAATGAAACTCCCCGCTTGGCTGCCCCATTTCCGTCATGAAGTTTGGATTCTCGCCTTGGGTCGGTTGCTCTCACAAGTTGGCACCGGATTCACCCTATTCTATGCGCCAATTTTCTTTGTCAATCAAGTTGGGCTATCGGCAACCGCTGTTGGGTTAGGAATAGGTAGCGCTTCCATTTCTGGCGTGGTTGGGCGTGCCCTCGGTGGCACCTTTGCCGACTCAAAATTTTGGGGACGTAGACGGACTTTATTACTGTCAGCGGTGGTTTCTTCGATCGCTTCGTTCACCTTAGCAGGGGCGTATAACTTCCCGACTTTTGTTGGCGGCAATCTGCTCATGGGGTTGGGCATGGGGCTTTATTGGCCCGCCACCGAAGCCGTTGTAGCCGACTTGACCACCCCGCTTCAACGCAACGAAGCTTACTCGATCACCCGTCTATCCGATGTGTTAGGGCTGGGCATCGGAGTCGTTTTAGGCGGGTTGCTGATCAGCTCAACAGGTTTGTATCGATCGCTCTTTTTGATCGACGGACTTTCATTTTTAGTATTCTTCGGGGTGATCTACTTCGCAATCGCTGAAACCAATCCATTTGTTGAAAGAACTCGCGGACAAGGATGGACGATCGCATTCGCTGACAAGCGTCTATTAGTGTATGCGCTAGTAAACATCATGTTTACAACTTACATTGTGCAAATTGACAGCACGATACCGCTCTATTTCAGTAACTTTTTGCAATTAGATAGCACTCACCGGGGCTTTCCTCCCACCGTGATTAGCGCTTTGTTTACGGCATATTTAACGTTATCGGTGATTTGCCAATTGCCGATCGCGCGGGTCTTCAATCGATTTAGCCGTCCCAAAGTGTTGATGCTGTCAGCGTCGCTGTGGGGAGTTGGGTTCGCCCTGATCGGCATCACTGGAATCGTCTCACAAGGGCATCTTGTTTGGGCAATTATAGGTATGGGTGTTTTGTCACTCGCAACGGTCACTTATACGCCCGTAGCATCTTCGCTAGTCGTCGATTTAGCACCCGAATCGCTGCGAGGCGTTTATCTAGCTGTCAACTCTCAGTGTTGGGCAGCGGGTTATTTTATTGGTCCTCCATTAGGAGGGTGGGCATTAGATCAATCCGCGACGATCGCTCATGGTTTTTGGCTATTTCTCGCCCTGAGCATTGTCGTCGCGATCGCCATTTTGCGACGACTTGACCAAATGGTCAAATCAGAAGAATAAAAGCCCAGAATCTAGGGTAGGCACGGGGGCGCTACCCCTACAGAATCCATAGACATTATGCGAAAGATCCGAACTCTAAAATAAAGGTCGTTTGTCCTCGGTCGCTTTCAACGTGGATGTGACCGCCTAATCGTTCGGTGAGCTTTTTCACCAGAGCTAGCCCCAGCCCTGTGCCTCCATGTTTCCAGGGGTCACTGTTGGGAATGCGGTAGAACTTGTCGAAGATGCGATCGCATTCTGCGGCGGGAATTTCGACCCCCGCGTTGCTGACGCGAATCTCTAGGACGGCAGCGGCAAGTTGAACAGACACCGTGATGGTTTCTCCGGCAGGAGTATACTTACAAGCATTGTGCAGAAGTTCGGTCAAGATGCGCCCTAAGTAGGGCAAATCGGTCGTGAAGTTTGGCAAATCGTCAGGAATTTGGATGACTAATTGCTGCTGTTGTTGGCAGGTGCGTTCGATAAATGGCTCTGCTAGGTGAGGAATGTAAAACTGAAGCGCAATAGTAGTGAGATTGAGCGGTTCTGTCCCGGCATCAAGTCGCGCCAGATCTAGCAGATCATTGATTAAATTGACTTCGCGTTGCCCTTCTTCGTGCAGAATTTTGAGATAGCGGTTGATAGCGTTGGATTCGTCACCTACCAATACACCCAAATCTTGCAAACTAATTTCCAACATTTGGGTTGCCATTTTAATGCTAGACATGGGCGATCGCAGTTCGTGGGAGACGGTGCTAAGGAAGTCATCTTTGAGTTGACTGAGGCGCTCCAGTTCTTTCACTTGCGCTTGGGCAGCTTGATATAAATGGGATTGACGCAGGGCGATCGCAGTTTGGATACCAATCTGTTGGAGCAAGCTAACTTCCCAGTTTTGCCACTCACGCGGACTGCCATTTTGGTAGACAGCCAGTAACCCCCAAAGCTGATTGTCGATCAAAATGGGGGCGAGTACATAAGCTCTGGCTTGGAGCTTCTCTAACCGATCAATCTGGCACTGCTGATAGCCGATCGTATAGATATCGTTAACAACAAAAGTTTCATTGTTCTGGTAGTGTCCGCTCTGAGCGTCTTGCAAGTGGCTATCTTGCCATTGTTGGATGTCTAGTAGCGCTAAAGGCATCCACCCTTCGCCCACCGACTCTGCCACAAAACTGCCACTCCAATCAGGGTTAAACTGATAAACCGCAACCCGATCGGTCTTGAGGGTCTGACGAGTTTCGCTAAGTACAGTATTGAGAGTTTCCTCCAGATCGAGGGAGCGGTGAATATTTTGGATGATCAGCCGCAGCAATCGCTCTTGTTCTGCCTGTTGATGCAGGGATTGAGTTCGCTCTTGGACTCGTTGTTCTAGTTCTTGGTTGAGTTGTTGCAGAGCGGCTTCTGCCCGTTGACGTTCGGCTAGTTCTTGTTGGGACTGTCGATAGAGATCGGCTTGTTGAATAGCGATCGCAATCTGGGTTGCTAGTTGTTGTTGCAGTTCAATTTCTAAGGCTTCCCATAGTCGGGGCGATCGACAATGTTGGGCAACTAACAACCCCCACAGGTGATTGTCTTGCAGAATAGGCACCATCAGTCTTGCCCGCACCTGCATTTGCTCTAATAGTGACACTGGGTAAGGATCTAGATTAGCCGTGTAAATATCATCGGTTGCCTTAACTTTACCTTGCTCATAGAGTTGTCCCTGGATTTCTGCAAAATAGATCGCGTTAATTTTCATTCCCAAGATCGATCGCCATTCTTCTGCCACCGATTCTGCAATAATGGTGCCGCTTCCGTCGGGTTCAAATCGATAGATGATCACTCGATCGGTCTGCAAAAACTGCCGAACTTCGGTCACTGTGGTGTTGAGGATGTGGTCTAAATCTAACGTTTGACGAATATGTTGGGCCACTACCATCAGCAACCGTTGGCGCTCTGCTTGCTGATGCAGGGCAGCCTGACTTTCCTTGAGGATTGTGATATCTGTGGCAACCCCCAACAACTGAGTCGGCAACCCCTCGGCAGTGCGTTTAAAGACGAGATCGCGACT
>JAYVFW010000048.1:0-2240 GCA_043772715.1 Phormidesmis sp.
GAACGATCGCTTTTAGCGTTAACGCCGCCATCTGATCGTTACTTAAATTAGAGCGATACCAAAGCTCAATTTTGAGAGGATTCTGGACTGAATAGCCTACTTTATGCAAGAGTTCTGTCGCTTTGTCGATGTTGCGATCGCCATAAACTTCAAACACAGGTTTCTGCACTGCCAACGTTGCCGGAATCAAACTATAAAGTGGCTCAATCTGTCCTTGAAAGACGCGATTTTGCAGCAGCGGACGATCGATGATGGCTGCGATCGCTTGCCGCACTTCCAACTTGTCTAATGGCGGCGAATTGAGATTTAAGGTGAGATAGTTAATGCCGCTTCCAGACTCCTCAATAATCTGCCAGCCTGCGCTTGCCTTTTTCTCTTGCAACGCTCGAATTTGATCTAATGCGAGGCTTTGATAAGCAATGTCGATCGCGCCCGTCCGAAAGGCGTTAAACAGATTGGCAGGACTGGAGAAAAACTGAATGTCAATGCCCTTGTTAGCGGGTTTTTTGCCCCAATAGCGATCGAACGCTTCTAGCTGCATTGAGTCGGTGCCATATCTCACCAGTTTGTAAGCGCCCGTGCCCACAAATTGATCCACCTTAAACGACCCTTCTTTAATTTCATAAGCATTTGGAGAAACTGCACACGCACCCGAAAACGCCAACAGCGCAGGAAATGCGGCAAACGGCTTTTTGAGTTTGATCGTTAGCTCATAGTCTGCTGATGGCTTAATCGAGTCAACGCTATCAGAAATCAAAAACGAGGGTGCGCCGCCATTTTGAATAAATCGCTGGAGCGAAAACGCCATTGCTTTGGCATTAAACGCAGTCCCGTCATGAAACACAACACCACGCCGCAGCGGAATTTTATAAGTCAAGCCATCTTTACTGACGATCGGGAGCGCCGTTGCCAGTTGAGGTTCAAGTTCGCTAGTGCCCAGTTTATATGTATAGAGACGATCGCCCAGGTTATATAGCAAATTGCCAGAGAAGATATTGTAAGCATCTGCGGGGTCGATCGTGCTCACCGTCGCAGTCGTGCCCAGTGTAATTCGTCCACTGTTGAGGTTGGATGAATCGGGCGTAGAGCGATTGCAACTCACCGCTAAAATGCAGCACAGACAGAACAGAACCAACGACTTGAGGTGCTGCCGCAACGGGTTAGCCATAAAACCGGGGCTTCTAAAATAAGGTATAGCCAGTCTATACCAGTTGCAGAAATTTTGATTATTGAGATAGACCTACAAGACCAAACAGAAATAGGAGGGGAATAAGCTACAGATTTAGGGTTATAGATCCATCAGTTTGATTGCTTTAAGGACTATCTGCATTCTTGGTCTTGACAACAAGATAACGAGTTTGGTAGAATCGCGCCTTTTTTGAGGTATAGTAAAGAATATGTTACATAATTCAGTGCGGTACTAACTATCAGTTTTTTAAGTGCTAAAAGAACTTAGCCACTCATTGATGACGCTCACAGCGAGCAACTAGCTCATTACATAAGCCTCCCAGCAGAAGCTCTAAAGGCGACTATCTGGTTTAATTCACTACGAAAGTTGAGTTTCCATTGAAAATTCAAGCAGTTGATATCCAGTCTGGCGATCGCATCATTGCTTATTGCAATAACAAGATGCAAATCTGTACCGTAAAGCGGATCATAGATCCGAATTTGAGTAACATTACCCTATCCGTTTTTACCTCTGAAAGTTCCCGCAACTCGCTTTCTCGGGTGTTGCGGTTTCAGCGAGATGCTTTGGTTGAGCTGCACGCCAAAAATCCGAACTAACTTGTAGAGGTCGATTCTTTCTGTAAGCAGTCTTAGCCTGTCACTCCAAGGTCGATCGAGGTCAATCTAAGAGGCATTGCTGAACGCAAGTGCGAACTTAGCAATGCCTTCATGAGGGCGTTCAAAATAGCCAGCGCGGTGAGAATGCTACTGCGCCATTCGTTTGCGTTTGAGTCCAACTGCGCTGACTGCGATTAGTAAAAGCTCGATCGCTGATGCAGGTTCAGAAACTCTAGCCGGGGCACAAAGCCTTTCAAGTTCTAGGTTGCTAATCTCTGTCATTAGCAGCTTCTTGCACATCCTTTTAGAATTGACGTAAAGTTTCAAGAATGCGTCGTGATCCTATGGGAGATTTAACTCAGGCAGTGGTTGTGGGTGGCAGCATAGCCGGACTTTTGACCGCACGTGTCCTAGCTGACTTTTTTGATGTTGTAATTGTAGTCGAACGCGATCGT
>JAYVFW010000049.1:0-6202 GCA_043772715.1 Phormidesmis sp.
GGTCTTTTATTCTACTGAGCCTATTTATCACAGTATTGCTAATTGCAGATTCTCGATGCTCTAAATGTGGAAGGTTTGGAGTCGTGCAAACAACGGTTCGCACTCTCAGAGAACGCACTGAGGAATTTGATGGGGAACGACTAGTAACTAGGGTCTGTCAGCACTGCGATCACACTGAGCAGCGGCACCAGCTAATTCCAAAGGGTTCTAGCTCTGATGTTGGTTGTGCGGGTTGTGTGTAATCGCGGTCAGCAGATTCACGATCTGCTGTGATCAGTGCATAAGCTTCAATCGCGTAGAAAGAGATTGTTTTAACCGTTGCTGCTAACTCCTAGGAGAACCCTTATGCCTCAAAATTTAGAGCATCAGATTTATAAAGAAGTGCATCAACTCCGACAACACCAGAAAGCTCAGAGATCGAAGAAAGCGGCACTCATGCTTTTCGTCACGATCGTCATCGGACAGGGCTAAATTCAACGCAACGCCTGATTGAAAGTTAAAGGGGCTGCAAACTATCAACTAGTGCTGAAACCGCTCCTGGCACTTGCTCAACTGCTGATTGGGTCGCGGCAATCAAGATCATTGCCACATCGGTCGGTAGCTGCCTCACCAAAATTACGCCGCTCATGGGCTGACTTTTTCCGGCGATCGTCAAGCTGCCTGTCCAATCCATTTTGATGCCGCCTGGAATCGCTTGCCACTGCGCGGTCTGAAATCCTTCTCCTTGCTGAAAGGCGGTTTGGGCAATCTTCGCCAAAGCATCATTGATAAAAGTTGTATTGCCATTTTGCAGCGCTAGTTCACCCTGCGATCGCACCAGCACCGTATAGGCTAAACTGCCATCTCGCGACTCAATCAACGCTGACCCCGCTAATGGGCTGACGGTGTAATCTTTGAGAATGGCAATCTTAAAGCGTTTATTAGGATCTTTATAGTCGCCACTCACGGGCAACGGTGGGGCGATCGAAGCAGGCGAGATCGGAACGACGGGAACTGGAGAAATGGGTGTCAGCGGAAGGGTTGGAATCGCGGGAACGATCGTGGCTGAAGGCGTTGGAGAAGCGCTAACCGTAGGACGAACGCTAGGAGTTGCAGTGGGCGGCGTTGCCGGAGATGCGGGAAACGCGCTAGGAGTGACGATCGGCGGTTCTGCTTGCGCCACTGTGGGATTTGAATGCCAAGCGGTTTGCCCGAAGGTGGTGAATCCGATAAACGCCGCAAATGCTAACCCAATTAGCCAGTTTCGATGTAATTTCATGTGTGTTTCCGGCTCTAAGTTATCTGCCCAAGATTGTTGGATTGTTCGACGCAAACACGCCCGCAACGCAGCCGATCATCAAAGTCGCTAATGTCGCTGCCCAAAGTGCTTTCCAGCCTAACTCGCTTAGATCTTTGCGGCGAGACGGAATCAGGCTCACAAATCCCCCCACAAAGATGCCAACAGCAGGGAGATGGGCAAAGCCACAGAGCGCATAGCTGATGATCAGTAGGGCGCGATCGCTGATCGCGCCTTTGTCTGCTAAAACTGCTAACTCCTGATAAACCGGAACTTCGGTTTCGAGCAATCTGCGTCCGATTAAAACCGACGATTGCCAAAGCTCTTGCCAGTTGAGCGAAACGCCTGTTAAAAACGTCAACGGCAAAAACAGCGCCCCGACGATATTCTGCAAGGTCACGACTTCAAAGATCAGACCGAGACGACGAATAAATAAATTATTGCTCTGCGCCAATGATGCAAGATTGCCAAAGAAAAGATTAACGAGGGCAACTAATCCTAGAACAGCGATTAAAAGGGCTGCGATCGCGATCGCCAGTTTCACGCCATCCATCGCGCCCGTGATCACGCTTTCCATTGCATTGGTTTCTTTGCTTGCGTCTTCAGGGATCTCTGCTGGCAGACTCCCCAACGTTTTAGGCACATTGGTTTCGGGCACCAGCAATTTAGACACAACAAAGCAAGCCGGAATTGCCATGATTGAAGCCGAAATCAAATGTCCAGTAATGTTAGGAAAAACGGGACGAAGTAGCTGCGCGTAGAGCGCTAAAACCGTTGACGCGATGCTGCCATAACAAGCTGTGAGAACGGCACATAACTCGCTGCGCGTCATCTCTGCTAAAAACGGACGGACGACCAGAGCCGACTCGATGCCCACAAAAATATTCGTTGCGCCACTTAACGCTTCTGCCCCGCTCAAGCCCATCGTGCGACGAAACAACTTGGCAAAGACATTGACGATCGGCTGAATCAACCGCAAGTGATAAAACAGCGACATCAACGCCGAGAAGAAAATCACCGACGGCAGCGCCCGAAACGCAAAGACATAGCCCAGGTTGAGATTATCAGGACTGAGGCGATCGCCCGCCACTGGCACATAAGGTGGCGTAACGGCTCGCGCAATCCAGCGCCCTGCTAACACGGACCCCGGCACCCGATTGGGTTCGGGCACAAGCAACGAGCCGAATATAAATCGTGCGCCCGTTTCGGTAGCATCCAAAATCGCGTTAACGCCATCACTGAGCGCTTGAATCGCAATTCGGGTGCCGGGAAAAGAGAAGACGAGCAGCCCCAACACTAGCTGCAAGCCAATGCCCCAGATAATCACCTTCCAGGGAATGACGCGACGGTTTTCAGACCCTAACCAGGCAATGCCGCAGAGCGCAAAAATGCCGACAAAAGACAAAAGATTTAACCAAGTCATTATCAATATCAACCAAAAAGGTCATTAAATCTGAGTTTCAGCAAGTCTATCAACATTCGGATCGAGTCTTGCAGAAGATTAAGATTGAGATTTTTGCTTGATTTCTGCTTTCAGTGTTTGCCAAGCTGCTAGCGCTTCAGGATTTGACGGGGCACCCTTTTGCATCAACACGACTCCATCTTGAACGTCAAGCACTCCATAAGTGCCGTCAGCCGAAATTTTTTCTAGCATCGGCAGCGTCGATCGCAACGCAGCCAAGCTATCTGCAAACGCCTTTTGATATTCTTGCATCTGCCACAAGTCGGCAACCGCATAGTCTACGGTGATCACCTGATCACGATCGTCGCGAATCTGGAGTCTTGGCAATCGAACGATCGCCTGCCGACTCGACAAATGAGGAATTAAATAAGTGCTAGCAGAAACGCTGGCATCCGCAGGAATTTGACGAATCACTTGATTAATCTGATCAGCATGATGCCACTGGCGCGTCAGCGGCACAAACACCCACGGACGAATTGAGTCAGGAACCATAAACGACAGCGCCCGATTGGGATTGTTAGTCACCGTGATGACGATCGAGAGGACAAGGCAAACACTCCAAAAGCGGCGAAACCGGGGCGTAAACCAGTGAGGATGGCGCGACCACCACAGCACCGCTCCATAAAACACGCCGGGAACCACCGCCAGGGCATAGCGCAGATTGAGCGATAGGGCAGAAAGTCCTGATTGCAAAAACAGCGCTAACAGTGGAAATCCTGCGATCGTCCAAGCAGTAGGCGATAGAGCGGGAATGAACGCCAGTGAGAGCCACTGTCCGGCGAGATAGCTGAGGCGACGATCGAGCGGCAAAAATAGGCTCGAAAGCAGCGCGATCGGTCGAGTCACCATTCCCCACAGCACCTGCATCGTGCTGGGATTGGGACTGTCTACAAACTGCTTAAACCGATGCGCCAAATACAATCGTGAACTGTCAGCGGAGATTTGCGGCAGGATGGCGCTTGTCACGATCGCCATATAGCTAAAGCTGGTCAAACACACGGCTAGCCCAGTCCAAGGATGGCGGCGACTCAGCACCAGATAAACTCCGACCCCAAAGAGCACAATCCCCGCGTCTTCCCGACTTCCTAACAAGAGCAGAGCGCACAGCCAAAACCAGCCCCAGCGCTGTTTTTCTAACGCTAACAGCAACGCAAACGCAAATAGAGGAATCTGGCACTGCTCATAGAAATTAGCAAGGGTCGGAGAGATCACGGCGATCGCCGCATAGTAGCTGCCTGTGATCCACAGCGATAAACGAGGCTGAAGATAATGTCGCGCCAATGCGTAGAGTACGAGTCCTGCAAGGGTGGTTAACGCAACCTGCAACACGATTAACGTCACTGGATGAGGAAACACGGCATAAAGAGGAATCCACATCAGGAAATCTAGAACGAAATGCTGACCTAAATGCAAAAAATGCACCGTTGGAATCACACCGTCTTCTAATGTTGCAACCGAATTTGCAGACGTTAGAGAACTCTGAAAGAAACGTCCATGTAAATTGTTCCAAAAAATCTGATTAAACAATCCGTGATCATAAGACGCATAAAAAGCAAAATAGCGGTTTAGCGAAATCAGCAACACGATTGTAAAAAAAATTGCGGCGAGTAGGCACGATCTCTGCCACCCAATCTGATCTTTTTCTGGAATTAAGGATTTAAGGAAAGTCATGCAATAGGGGATGTCAAGTCACTAACGATCGTAAATTAAATAATGTCGGTTATTTGCAAGCTCGATGGGCACGGCAGTACCATGCCCGTACACAGATTCTGCTCTATTAATTTACGATCTTAAGAATCGCAACATAGGCGGTCGTCAACGAGCCACTGCGGGTTTTTGAGTCGTAGCCTTAGCGGGCTTGGGTGCTTTCTCAGATGGAACAGATGGAACAGAAAGAGGTTTTGCAGCAGGAGAAGATTTTGCAGGTAACACAACCGGGGGCGGAGCAGGCACATTCGTTGGGGCAGTCACCGCAGGGGCTGATTTATTGCCCAAAATGCTAGCGCTTCCGGTGTCATAAAACCCTGCTACACACGCAATCATCAAAGTGGCTAGCGTGCCGACAAACAGAGCTTTCCAGCCCAGCTCTGAGATATCTTTGCGACGTGACGGAATCAGCGCGATCGTCCCTCCCACAAAGATGCCGACCGATGCCAAGTGAGCAAACCCAGACAGCGCGTAGCTGACGATTAAAACCGCACGATCGCTGAGAGGACTAACCGGACGAGCGGCGGCGGCAGCCAATGCCTGATAAGGCGGAATCGCGGTTTCGAGCAGTCTGCGCCCAATAATCACTGACGACTCCCAAAGCTCATTCCACTCTAGAGAAACGCCCGTCAAAAATGTAAATGGCAAGAACAATACACCCGCAATATTCGCCAAAGTGACAATGCCAAAAAACTGACCAATCACACCGGGAATGCCCGCCAAACCTGCAAAAATTTGATTGATTAGAGATACTAAACCCAAAATTAGAATCAGCACGGCGGCGATCGACACCGACATTTTCACCCCGTCTAATGCGCCCATGATCGCCGCATCCAGTGGGCTAACTCGCTCGATTGGTTCGCCTTCAAAGTCTTCATCGTGATCGGTTTCGATCGGAATGCCGCCCGCCGTCAGCGGAGTCTCGGTTTCTGGCACCAAAATCTTAGACAACACAAAACAGGCAGGAATCGCAATAATCGAAGCCGAAACCAAATGCCCCAAAATGTTGGGAAAGACGGGACGCAAGAAGCTCACATAAATCGCCAACACCGAGGAAGCCGCCGTTCCAAAACAGCACGATAAAATCGCGCAGAGTTCGCTGCGGGTCATTTTTGCTAAAAAGGGCTTGACGACGATCGCCGCTTCAATGCCCACAAAGATATTCGCTGCGCCGCTCAACGCTTCAGCCCCACTCAATCGCATCGTTGTGTAGAACGCTTTCGCAAACAGATTGGTGACAACCTGAATCACTCCAATGTTGTAGAGCAACGCCATCAAGCCAGAGAAAAAGATCACCGATGGCAAAGCTCGAAAGGCAAAAATATAGCCCAGGTTGACGCTTGCAGGTTTCGTCGGCAAAGGAACTATATTGTTTCCAAAGACAAAATTTGCGCCCGTGTCTGCGGCCAGAAACACGCCATCTAACAAATTGCTAAAGACTTGCAGCGCCTCTCTTGTAAAGGGCAACCAAAAAACCAGCGCTCCTAGCACCAGTTGCAAAAGAATTCCCATGCTAAACACGCGCCAGGGAAAGACTCGCGGACTGCGGTTTTCTGAAAACAGCCATGCGATCGCGCACAAGCCAAAAATGCCAAAAAATGAGATGAGATTGAGCAGACTCATGGGGCTGAATCCTTCAACGAGGGCGAAACGTTTTTCAGGACTACGCTCAGGGTAGGTGAACCGTCACTAAGACGATACCTAAAAACGGCTCGATCGGCGCACCTAAATTCTAGCGATCGCCCTGACCCAAAATC
>JAYVFW010000050.1:0-2236 GCA_043772715.1 Phormidesmis sp.
AGAAAGCTTTGTCGTGTTGCAAGCAGGAACACCCGTTGCCCAAGTTGTACCACCGCAGCCGGAAGTGAGATCGGATCGGGGAAAAGATTTTCTAGAATCCCTAGCCAAATTTCAAGAGGAGATGCTTGCTGAAGGGATTGATCTCGATCCCGACGAGATTTTCAAGGATGTCAGAGATCGCACTCCTGCCCCCGAACATCCGAGGTGGTAGACTTGCGCTTTCTTCTTGACACGAACACGATCTCAGAACTATTCAGGCTCCAGCCCAACTCATCTATTGCAACAAAATACGCGCAAAATATCGATGATATTGCGCTCGCATCTGTGACATGGCATGAACTACTTTACGGCTTTCATCGTTTACCGACTTCTCGAAGAAAAGAAGAATTGGGCTTCTTCCTGCGTCAGATTATCCGCCCTAACGTTTCGATCCTAGATTATGGTGAGGACGAAGCAGAGTGGTTTGCAAGTGAGCGGGCAAGGCTCACCGGAACGGGACGAATGCCTTCGTATGCAGACGGGCAAATTGCAGCAATCGCTGCTGTCCACAATCTTATTCTCGTCACTAGAAATGTTTCTGATTATTCTGATTTCTCAGGGTTAGCGATCGAGAACTGGTTTGAATGATTTTGCAGCGATCGCTGGATGACACGAAAGATCTTTTGCGATCGCAGCAGTACCGATCAGGTTGACTTGGCTTGTCTAGTCACTCTACTTCGCAATTACTGCAAGAGACAGCAACTTCCTAGTCTCCAGCCCGAATAAAAACAGCGGCTCATTCAACTCCTCAACATTGTCTATTTTTGACTCACTCATCGCAGCCACCGCAATTCACCAGGGACTACGCCTAGTCACTCGCAACGAAGAAGACTTCGACAGAACGGGACTCACGATCGTGAATTCGTTTAACCTTTAACCTGATCGTACATCTCCGGTGGGGAAGCCGCCATCAGAAGCATGGTCGATGCCATGCGCGACATCTGCCAACAATGGAAGTAGAAGATTTTGAATTTGAGGATGATTGAAAGAAATCCACCCTAACCGTTCCAATTAGTTCTGCCAAATTCTGAAGGATCGCGCCTTTGCCATAATTCAAGCATGGCAACTGTGGGATGAAGATCAATGCAAGCCTCCACCGAGCAACTCTTAAAAGCGATCGAACAACTGCCTCAGCAGGAGTTGGATGCGTTCGTTGAGCAAGTTCTAAAACTTCGCGCTCAACGACAAGTTCCCCATTTGCCGCAACCAGAGTCCGAGCCATTGCTCAAAATTAACTACAGCCTTCCGACTTCATCGCGAACCAGATTTGACGAACTCATTGCCAAGCGGCAAGAACTCACCATCACCGACGCAGAACTCGCAGAACTCATCGAGATCACAGACGCAAGTGAGCAACTCAATGCTGAGAGAATTGCCGCGATCGCTGAGTTAGCAAAATTAAGACATCAAACTCTCGACCAGATAATGCAAGATTTAGGAATTCATCCCCCTGCCTGTGTCTAACGATCGAGTTACAGCAAAACAACGTCGGATCGTTACTACCAAAGCCAAGCAATGCTGCGAATAGTGCCACAGTCAATTAAAATTCGAGACGGATTTCTGTAGAACATATCCTTCTGGGTGACAAAGGTGGACAGACCGTGGTGATGGCAATTTTTGAGACGCTAACCAAATCTATCGCAGTCTCTGCCGGGTTTTCTGGCGTTGTCGTTGTTGAGCTTGATGTATTCGAGAAGTGCGCTCCGGTTGATACGCCGCCTGAACTGTCAGTTTGATATAGGCATTCGTCCCTTCATCTCCTTGAACCTCTCGCATCCACTGAACATAAGGACTTTGCTGAAGCAGTCGATCGATCACTTGCCGAAGTTCTTTCGAGGATCGCTTTTGCTGTTTTCCATCTGAAATCGCTAGCCGCACCACCTTCTCATCTTGCTTGACGGGATTGGGTTCGTTGATGCGATCGCATCAATCCTGCCAATTCAGAACTATTCGTGTGGGTTGCTTTGCGTCGGTGGAAGAGGCTGACTGATTTGAGGCGGCAGATATCGCAGCATCAGGACGACTGTGCAAGCCGTTGAAATCGCGTACATCGTTAGGAATCCGCAAATTTTGACCCATCCGGGCTTGATCGGAATCGGCTGGCAGAGTTGATTCACTGATTCGGTTAGCTGCTTGACTTGTTTCTGCTGCTGTTGGCTCTGAATTGCTGACTGCTTGATGGATTGCCGACTTTGAG
>JAYVFW010000051.1:0-19747 GCA_043772715.1 Phormidesmis sp.
AGCGCAGCGATCGGATGCGGCGATCGAGCCTCGATGAGATTCCGGGGTTGGGGCACCACAAACAGAAACAGCTTTTAGCAACGTTTCGATCGATCGATTACATCCGTGAAGCGTCCCCGGCGCAGTTGACGACGGTTCCGGGTGTGGGGCCGCGTTTGGCACAGCAGATCTACGATTATTTTCATCCCAGTCAGCCTGATGAAAGTGCAGAGGAGCGATCGTCGGTTTAAGGAACGCAGATTAAGTCAATCTTCAGCCCTGCGAAGTCTGCCAGAGCTTGCAAGCGCTGACACGTCCTTTTTCGATCGTCGGTGTGTTCTTTGGTGCTAATCACCACAGCTAAAATGAACGCCTCAGTTAACGGTTTATTCTGTGGCAAGTATCAGGTGCTATCAGTGGCTAAATTACTGTTTTCACGAGTCACCTCTCACCGCTACATTCCCCTCAAACAAAGCCCTCACAGTTAGACTGCGAGGGCTTTTGCGGTTTTTAATGACAAAGCCCGTGATCAGGATTGAACTGATGACCTCACCCTTACCAAGGGTGTGCTCTACCACTGAGCCACACGGGCAATGAAAAATATATGCAGCAAGAAGAAGCTCTTACTTTTTTCTGACTGCACACATTTTAGCGTGAAATGGACCGGGTTGGATTTGAACCAACGTAGGCGTAGCCAGCGGATTTACAGTCCGCCCCCATTAACCACTCGGGCACCGATCCGATACCCCACGAATACAGATAATAGCACATCATAGGGGACGATTTGCAATAAGTTAGCGGAGTTAATTTGAGAAAGTTTTTGGATTGGCATTATCCACTTGCTGTCGCAGTGATGGAATCAAAAACTGGGTGAGCGTATAAGCATCGACTCCTAATTCTGTCCGTTCTTGGGCTGCTAAAATTCCTGCTTGAGCGTGCCACCAGGCAGATGCTTGAATCAGATCGATGCTGATCGAGCTTGTCCTCAAATCTTCGCTGGTTTCTTTAGGAAGTTTTGCGATCGCTTGAGCCACTAGCCCACCCATCAGCCCAGTTAAGACATCACCACTGCCGCCCCGTGCCAAAGCTGGAGTGCTTTCTGGATTGATGCGCGTGTTGCCTTGGGCATCTGCGATCGCGACTCTTGCCCCTTTAAGTAAGACGATCGCGCCTGTTTGCTGCGCTGCCCTCTGAACTGCGGTGACGCGGCACTCTGTCACTGCCAAGTCGGGAAACAGCCGCTTAAATTCTCCTAAATGAGGAGTCAGAATGGTGGAAGCCTTACGATTCTGCAACGTTGGGATGGTTCCCTGCTGTGCCAGGATGTTTAGACCGTCTGCGTCTAAAACCAGTGGACTTTGACTGGCGAGAATTTGCTCAACGATCGCAGTTGCGTCAGCCGTTAAACCTGGACCGCAGGCGATCGCGTCGAACGAAGAGTCAAGACTAAAAGACGAAGGGAATGCTGCGATCGCGCCTTCTGGGGTTTCGGGACAACCGATGATCAGTGCCTCCGGGAGTTGAGCAGAGAGCGCGGGTTTGAGCGATTCGGGGGCGGCGATCGACAGCATTCCGACTCCGCTCGCCCGTGCGCCAAGACCCGTCAACAGTGCGCCACCTGCATAGCGACGAGAGCCGCAAACCAGCAGCAGATGACCCATTTTATATTTGTGTGTGGTAGGCGGTCGGGATAAGGGCAGAGTCGCGATCGCGGCTTGAGCCGTTCCTCGTTGCACCAGAGGCGGCTCGCCGACCACTGCCAAAACATCCGTCAAGGGCAAGTCAAAATCGATCAACTCAGCGTTGCCAACATGTTCTAGCGCCTCTTCTTGCAAAAGTCCTAGTTTCCATAGCCCTAGACAAAGAGTTTGAGTCGCTCGAATTGCCGTCCCTAAAACTTTCCCGGTGTCGGTGTGCAAGCCAGAGGGTAAATCAATGCTGAGAATCGGCTGATGCCACTGGTTAACTTGCTCAATCAGCGAGGCGATCGGGTCGGTCAGCGATCGTTCTAGCCCAAAACCAAATAAGCCGTCAATTAGCAAATCGCAAGTTTGTAGAGCCTCTATTTGCACATGGCAATGAATGCCTAAGCTCGTTGCATAGCGCAAATGACTTTCTGTGAGTTCTTTTAGCTTAGAAATAGGGCAGCAGAGCATCACCTCGTAGCCTTTAAAGTGCAACTCACGGGCAACAATTAGCGCATCACCGCCGTTGTGTCCGGGCCCAACTAAAATGCCGATGCGGTGCGTGTTAGGTCGTGGGTAGAGTGCAGCGATGCGGTGCGTTAGCTTTAAGGCAACTTTTTCCATCAGAGCGGCGATCGGCATCCCAGCAGAAAAAAGGCGGGACTCGATCGATCGCATCTGTTCTGCCGTGACAATAAGACGCTGAATCTGCTCTAGTCGGTCTTGTGGAGAGATCACGAGAGAAGTCTTTTGAAGATCTCTTTTAGGCTAGCAGGGAAATAGCGCGGGTTAACTTAGCCAAAACGACCGCTAACATAAGCCTGCGTTGCTTGATCTTGTGGGCTTTGAAAAATCACTTCTGTGCGATCGTATTCAACGATGTAGCCCGTTCTCTGTCCTTTAGCATTGGCTTCTACGTTAAAGAAAGCCGTGCGATCGGAGGCGCGAGACGCTTGCTGCATATTGTGCGTCACGATCAAAATCGTGTATTTCTCCTTGAGTTCTTGCAGCAAGTCTTCGACTTTTAGGGTCGAGATTGGGTCAAGCGACGAGCAAGGTTCGTCCATTAAGATCACATCGGGCTGAACGGCGATCGCGCGGGCGATACACAAACGCTGTTGCTGTCCACCCGATAGGTCAGTCCCCATCGCTTTAAGCTTGTCTTTGATATCATCCCAAAGCGCTGCTTGCTTGAGAGCGCGCTCAACCAACTCATCCATATCGCCTTCATAGCCCAGCAAACGCGGACCAAACGCAACATTGTCGTAGATAGATTTGGGAAACGGATTGGGCTTTTGAAACACCATGCCGATCTGTCGCCGCACTTCGACGGGATCGATCTCTGGTGCGTAAAGATCTTGGTCGCGATAAAAGAGCTTGCCATCAAGATGGAAAGACTTAATCAAGTCATTTAAGCGGTTAAAGCAGCGCAGCACCGTACTCTTGCCGCAGCCTGACGGACCAATAAATGCAGTGATCTTGTTTTTAGGAATCTCGATCGAGACATCTCTAACCGCCAAAAAATCGCCGTAATAAATGTTGAGGTTCTCAGTGCGAAACACCGTCTCGGTCTTACGAGCGTTCTGAAGTTCGGAAGCCATAAAGTGAGCTTGGGTAGGGGTAAATAGGATTGTAAACGCGAACCATTCGGACTGATAAACTTGATCAAAAGCTGGGTAAAAGCCTCTCAAAAACTATCGCTTTCTCACAATCCAGCGCGAAAGAATGCTGGTCACGAGCACCAACGCCACTAGCACGAGAGAACCCACCCATGCTAACTCTTGCTGGCTTTTATAAGGAGCAGTCGCGAAGTCAAACACCAATCGAGCCATAGTAGCGGTGGGTTCCCAGACAGATCGTACCCAATAGCGGCTCGTCGATGCCGTAAACAAAATGGGTGCGGTTTCTCCGGCTGCACGAGCGAGTGCCAGCATCACCCCTGTAATAATTGCCGGAATTGCTGCCGGAAGCACAATCTGCATAGTGGTCTGAAAGCGGGTTGCCCCTAGCCCGATCGCCGCTTGTCTAAAATCTCTGGGCACTGCCTCTAATGATTCGGTTGCGGTTCTGACGATCGTTGGCAGCATTAACACTGCCAGTGCAAACCCGCCTGCCACCGCAGAAAAGGTGCCCGTTGCCAGCACCACAAATGCATAAGCAAACGCGCCGATGACGATCGAGGGCACCCCGCTCAACACGTTGGTCAAAAAATTAATCGCCTCTGCCAGTTTTGTGTCGCGATAAAACTCTGCCAAAAAAATCGCCGCCAGCACCCCAAACGGAATGCTTAACACTGAAGCGATCCCCACCGTTAAAAAGGTTCCAACTAGGGCATTTCCAAAACCGCCCCCAGTTAAGCCTGGTGCGGGAGGAAGTTGAGTAAAGACACTGAGCCTGAAACTAGATGCCCCATTAATCAAGACGTAGGAAAGCACTGCAACGAGCGGAATCAGCGCCAGAGCCGCACACGCGAAGGTGATCACCGTCATCACCGATGAAAATAAAGTGCGAGGCGACATCGACGATCGCTTCATGTTGGGTGCTGTTGCTAACTCTGGGCTTGCCATCTTAAATAATTCCTATCGAATCGCTAGATCAGTGAAGGTGCCAATTTTCAGAGGTCAAGTGGATGCTCGATCCTAACCTCTGAAACCTAAAGTTTGAGGCTAAAGCGACGCACAATGATTTCTGCTAATACATTGACGACTAGAGTCAGCCCAAACAGAATCAATGCGGCATACATTAAAGAAGAGACTTGCAGCCCTCCGGCTTCGGCAAACTGGTTTGCTAACAGCGAAGACACGGTGGAACCCTGAGACAAAATCGAGGGACTGATGGAATTGGAATTACCAATCACCATGGTCACTGCCATTGTTTCGCCCATTGCTCGACCCAGAGCCAACATGATGCCGCCCACAATCCCAGAAAACGCTGCCGGAAGAATAACCTGAAAAATGGTTTCCCAGCGCGTTGCCCCTAACCCATAAGCCGCCTGCCGAATCTCTGAGGGCACTGCAACTAGAGAATCTCGCGAAATCGCCGCAATGATCGGCAAGATCATGATCGACAGAATGATTCCTGCCACATAGATGCCCGGACCCGACGGGGCAGTGCTAAATAGAGGAATCCAGCCAAAGTTGCTGTTGAGCCAGATGCCGAATGGTTTAAGGAGGGGAATCAAAACAAAGATGCCCCACAGCCCATAAACCACACTGGGGATCGCCGCCAGCAACTCGATCAAGAACACGATCGGCTGTTTAATTCGAGGTGGCAGATAGTCTTCGCTGAGAAACAGGGCAACCCCAATGCCGATCGGGACAGCAATCACCAATGCTATAAACGAAGTCACTAGAGTTCCATAGATTTGGGTCAGTGCCCCAAATACTTCATCGTTAACGCTCCAGCGAGTGGTCGTTAAAAAACCCAAACCAAACTTTTGAATCGCCGGGATGGCATCGGTGCCGACTTGGAAGGCGATCGCCAACAAGACAAACCCGACTCCAATCGCAAACGCCCCAGTCACCCAAACAAAGCCTTTGTCTAAAAGGCGGGATGACTGCGATCGCTCCGTTGGCATTGCAGTCCGAGAAGTTGGCGTAGCCATAAAGATCTACTAAAGGGTAAGCAAAATAAAAGTGAGGAGCAAACCAACCGTGTGAGGAGGTCGCAGACTATTTAGCAGCTACCTTGATCTTATCCAACGTTGCCGAAACTTTGGTTGCTAATTCGTCAGGCAGAGGGATGTAGCCCAACTCGGTTGCATATTGCTTGCCATCTTTAACAGACCAGCGCAAGAATTCTGCCATTTCTTTGGCTTTTGCAGCGTCTTTGGGTTGCTCATAAAGCAGCATCCAAGTCAAGCTGACGATCGGGTAAGCATCTTTGCCTGCGGGATCGGGAACTTGTAGTGCAAAATCAGCCGGAACCGTCTCTCCTTCAAGGGCTTTTGCCGCCGCTTCTGGCGTAGGAGCAATAAACACACCTGCTTTGTTTTGCAGCGTGGCAGTTTTTAACTGAGTCTGTTTCGCGAAAGAAAACTCGGTGTAGCCGATCGAGCCTTTAGTCTGCTGAATATTTGCAGCCACCCCTTCGTTGCCTTTTGCCCCGGTTCCGACGGGCCATTCAACGGTTTTACCCGATCCTACTTTCCAATTTGGGCAAGCTTTAACGAGATGTTTTGTAAAAATGTCGGTGGTGCCGCTGCCGTCAGAGCGGTGAACGAAGGTAATCGCATCACCCGGTAGCGTCACCCCAGCGTTGTCTTTGGCAATTTTGGGATCGTTCCAAGTCTTGATCGAGCCGTCGGCAATTCCACAGAAAGCTTCACGAGAAAGCTTTAAGTTGTCAACTCCATCAAGATTGTAGGCAAATACCACAAACAGGCCAGTCGTTGGGACTTGGATAGCACTACCCCGATCGGCAGGAAGTTTGCTGCGCTCGTCTGACTTTAACACTGCGTCGGTTGCCCCAAAGTCAACGGTTTGATCTAAAAACCGCTTAACTCCAGCTCCACTACCTACCGAGTCATAGCTGATTTGAACGGTTGGCTTTAACTTGTTATATTCCTGAAACCAGCGTTGATAGATCGGGTTAGGAGCTGTCGCTCCCGCTCCGCTAATTGAGAGAGTGGCACCTCCGCTACTAGCAGCAGGGCTGGAGCTTCCGGCAGGCGCGTTAGCGCTAGGAGGCGCGGTTGGCGTTTGTGGGCTGCAAGCAGCTAACCCCAAGGCAAGAACAGTCAAGCAGGGAACTTGCTTTGCAAACGCAGGAATTAAGAATCCCCAACGGGTTGCACTTAAAGAAAAAGCCATAAGTTATGAACAGTCTAGTGAATAACCCCATTAGGTTACACCGAGACATTAAAGACTAGGTTAAGACGAGCAAGAATGTGATTTTAATTGCTGAAAGTATTGATAAAAATCCGTTTTTATATTCTTAAAATTTTCTATCGTTAGGCTTTTGCCCGATTTAAGTAATCATTGATACCTTCAGATCCGTACTTCGCTTAAAACTTCTTTAAAGTCAGAAGCGTTTAACTTAAGAAGCCATTTTCATAAAATTTGCAGAACTTTATAATTCCTTCTTCAGGTTTTTGACTGAAGTTGAATCGAGAGAAACAGGTTGCGATCGATTCATTGCCGTTTAGATAAGTGTTGACAACATTGCTAATAAGAATTCCTGCTTTTATGGCTAGACGAAATGCAACGCTTGTGCTTCTCTTTCAGAAAAGATTCCGTTATAATAATTCGCGAACAAGAGTTCGGCTACAGGTGCTAGAGATTTAGCGGTTTGCTGCATCCAAAGCACTCACCGAGTTCGCCCTCGCATTTGGTTTGGAGAAAATCGTGACTATTTACGTTGGAAATTTGGCATTTCAGGCGACAGAAGACGATTTAAAGGAAGTCTTTGGTGAATATGGTGCAGTTAACCGAGTCAGCCTTCCCACCGATCGTGAGACGGGCAGAAAGCGGGGCTTTGCATTTGTGGAAATGGAAGACGAAGCCAAAGAAGATGCGGCGATCGCAGAACTTGATGGGGCAGAGTGGCTCGGTCGCGAGTTGAAAGTCAACAAGGCAAAACCCAGAGAGCCTCGTATCGGAGATGGCGCTCCTAGTAAAACTTTTAGCAAATCTCGTTATTAGGTTTAACTTAATAAACATAGGGACACGGCATACCATGTCCCTACGCAAATTGTTAACCTCGCTGGTTGAGAAACTGTCCTGCCATGCCCATTACGTCTCCAAGATCGACCGCTCCATCTTGGTTGGAATCTAGAAACGTATTGAGAACCGGATTGCCTGCCTGAGCATTTTGGGTATTAGAGCCACTCTGCAAAAGCTTGAGCAAGATCGGAACCAAAACGGGCAACATTGCCTGAATGGTGCCAGCGTTTAGCCCGGTCTGCTGAGAAATATCGCTGGCAACCTGCTGCTCTTGACCTTGAGAAAACACGGCTTGCACAGCATCAGGATTGTTTCCCAGACCCCCAAATTGATTGACTAACGACTGCACCTGATCGCCACCCATTGCAGATTGCTTATCTTGCAGCGACGATCGCACATGATTCCCCAACGCTGACAAAATCGTTTGAGTGGTTCCTGAATCTACTCCATGGCTGTTGCCCAATTGCTGTGCCATGCCAAGAATCCCCCCTAGCTGATCAGGGTTAGCTTGCTGCTGGGGGTTTCCGACCGCGCTGATAATTTGATCAAAAAGGCTCATAAGACTCCTTGCTTTAACAAGTTTGAAAAATCTCGGCAATCTGAACTTTTGCGTTTCAGCACTAATATTCAGTTAGCCTCTAGAGGATAGAAAATTCATAATTCAAAGTCAATCGTTGAAATCTGAGGTTTCGTTTAAGCTCAATTAATCTCGTGCTTCAGAGACGCTTTGCAAGGGATGGATAAAGCAGAATAGAAACAAGCACTCTGCTCACCGATCGCCCCTCTGATTAAAACCTGGTTATCTCCATGCCACTGCCCCGACTTTTGATGCTGATCTTTGGTCTTACGCTCATTTTGGGGCTAATGATCTGGCTAATCGATTCGATCTCTCGACTGTCTTGGCAACTGGCTTACTATCCATTGCTGGGGCCGATTCTGATCTTTTTGATCATTGCTCTGTTAGGCGTGCTGATTGCGGCGTTTGTCTACTATTTCTTTTTATTGCCTCGCAAACAGCAGCGCAAACGCTCTCGCCGAAGTGCTCCTAAAGTTTCACCGATCAAAGCAGAAGCCGCCGAAGAAAATCTCAAAGCCGTGCGGCAGCAGTTGAAGCAGATTCAAGATGAAGTGACGCGGCGAGAAATGTTGAGCCGATCGCGAGAAATCGAGCAAAATCTCGCCCGTGGTGAACTGATGGTTGTCGTCTTTGGGACAGGATCGTCCGGCAAAACATCGCTGGTGAATGCACTGATGGGGCGAATGGTCGGAAAAGTAGGCGCACCCATGGGCACTACCGAAGTTGGAGAAACCTATCGGCTGAAATTAAAGGGAGTCGATCGCGAGATCCTGATCACCGACACTCCAGGAATTCTAGAAGCGGGCGTTGCTGGAACCGAACGAGAAAAGCTTGCCCGACGACTCGCCACCGAGGCAGACTTGCTGCTGTTTGTGCTGGATAATGACTTGCGGCAGTCAGAATTTGACCCGATGAAAATGCTGGCAGAGATTGGAAAACGCTCGATCGTGCTTGTCAACAAAGCTGATCTCTACACAGAAGCCGATTTAGAGACGATTTTGGCTCGGCTACGAGAACGGGTGCGCGGAGTGGTTTCGACCAATGACGTGATCTCGATCGCCGCTAATCCCCAATCGGTCAAGCTAGACACCGGAGAAACCATTCAGCCCGAATCGGACATCATGCCGTTAATTCGTCGAATGGCGGCGGTTTTGAGAGCCGAAGGCGAAGACCTGCTGGCAGACAACATTTTGCTGCAATCGCAGCGGCTGGGTGAAGAGGCACGTCGATTAATCGATGGACAGCGGCGACGACAGGCAGAAAAGATCGTCGAGCGGTTTCAGTGGATTGGGGCGGGTGTGATTGCCGTGACTCCGCTTCCGGTCGTGGATTTGTTAGCAACGGCTGCTGTCAATGCCCAAATGGTAGTGGAGATTGGCAGAGTTTATGGCTGTGAAATCAACATGGAGCGAGGGCGAGAACTGGCTCTATCGCTCGCTAAAACGCTGGTTAGTTTGGGAGTGGTCAAGGGCGCGATCGAGCTTCTCAGCACCGCCCTGCAACTGAGTGTGGGCGGGTTTCTGTTCGGACGCGCTATTCAAGGCATCAGCGCGGCCTACCTGACTCGCATCGCAGGCAAAAGCTTTATCGAATATTTCCGGCATGACCAAGATTGGGGCGATGGCGGCATTACTGAAGTGGTTCAGCGTCAGTTTCAACTCAACCGACGGGACGAATTTATCAAATCGTTTGTGCAAGATGCGATCACAAAAGTCATCAAACCCTTGCAGCTCGAAGCCAAAATCGAAGATGACGACGAACCCGGTGCCTTAGTGCAAAGACCAGAACCCCTGGAGATGGAACCCCTCGAAGACACGATCGACGATTGGCGTTAATTCAACAATCGGCGCGGGGATCATTTCGCCTCGCATATCCAAAAACTGCACCAAAATCAGATAGCCGATGCCCAAAATCAGGGCGATCGCCCCCGTCAAATAAGCCACAAACTTTGAACGATCCATAAAATTGCCAGTAGTAAAGTTTCATTTTAAGAAGCGCGACGTAGGGGCATGGCAGTGCCGTGCCCATTAACTTTGCAAGCAACAGACATCATTTAATCCACGATCCTAAACCAAGTCTAAGCAAAATTTGCCAAACAATCGATCATGAGATCAAGATCAGCCGAATCGAGAATTCGATAAAGTGGTTTAATATCTACACCTTGCTGACGAGACGAAATGGATGCTTCTGTAGATTTACCGAGTCAACCTCCTGAAGACGATCGCCCGATCGTCCTCCAAACTCACGACCTGAGCAAACGTTACCGCACTGGGTTCTGGCTAAATCAAACGGTGGCATCGCTCAAAAATGTGAGCTTGACGGTTTATCAAGGCGAGACTTTTGGGCTATTGGGACAAAACGGCGCAGGCAAAACCACGCTGCTCAAAACGCTTTTAGGCATCGTGCGCCAAACCTCTGGGCGAGCAACACTGCTAGGTAAGCCGTTGGGCGATCGCGTCGTCAAACAAAGAGTCGGCTATCTGCCAGAAAGTCCCTATTTTTATGACTATCTGACAGGCTGGGAAATGCTGAAATTTGCGGCGGGGCTGTTTCAGGTGCCGCGATCGATTCAGCGCAAACGCATTCCCCAACTGCTCGATCTGGTGGGGTTAGCGCAATCAACCGCCCGCAAAAAACAACTGCGGCAATACTCTAAAGGAATGCTGCAACGCATTGGCATGGCACAGGCGCTAATCAACGATCCAGAATTGGTCTTTTTAGATGAGCCGATGTCAGGCTTAGATCCGCTCGGGCGTTATCAACTGCGGGAAATTATTCTGTCGCTCAAGTCTCAAGGCAAGACGATTTTTTTTAACAGTCACGTCTTGTCAGATGTTGAAAAGATCTGCGATCGCGTCGCTATTCTCGCCCAAGGAGAACTGATTTCGATCGGCTCTCTGCAAGATCTGTTGGGCATTGCAGACACTTATCAAGTTAAAGTCAAAGGCGGCAACCCTGACGTTTTAAAGCAGCGAGTGGTTGATTTAGAATTTCAAGAAGGCTATTGGGTGGGACATCTCAAAGGCGATCCTCAAGATTTTATTGCCAGCCTGCGCTTGATGAGAGCGCAATTGATTTCGATTCAACTAGCCCGCCCGTCGCTAGAAGAGTTTTTTGTGCAGCAGTTGCACGATCGCGGCATTCACTCCAGCAGCTAATTTTTATGACTCAATTTACAATGCCTGTCCTCTCTGCTTCCGGCTTGATCAAAAGCTTTGGTGGTGTGATGGCGGTTAATAACGCTGCGATCGAGGTCGCGGCTGGCAGTGTCACCGGGCTAATCGGACCCAACGGCGCAGGCAAAACGACGCTGTTTAATCTGCTGTCTAACTTCATTCACCCTGATCAGGGGCAAGTGCTATTTGACGGAGAGCCGATTCAGAACCTACAGTCTCACGAAATCGCCCAGCGGGGCATGGTTCGCACCTTTCAAGTTGCTCGTGTGCTGTCGCGACTGTCGGTGTTAGAGAACTTATTGTTAGCCGCCCAACACCAAACGGGGGAAAAGTTTTGGAACACCTGGCTTTTAGGAAAACAGATTGCTAAAGAAGAACGAGAAGCCCGCGATCGCGCCATGGAAATCCTAGAGTCAGTCGGGCTGGCAGAAAAAGCCCATGACTACGCGGGCGGACTTTCGGGCGGGCAACGCAAACTGCTCGAAATTGCCCGATCGCTGATGACTCGACCTAAACTTGTGCTGCTCGATGAGCCTGCGGCGGGAGTCAACCCCACTCTAATCAATCAAATTTGCGAATATATCCATTACTGGAATCGTCAGGGACTGTCTTTTTTGATCATCGAACACAACATGGACGTGATTATGTCGTTGTGCGATCGCGTCTGGGTGCTTGCCGAAGGCAGCAATCTCGCGGTCGGTTCTCCCAGCGAAATTCAAACCAATGCTCAAGTCTTAGAAGCCTATTTAGGGCAATGATCCCAGATGGTTCTCGCTCTAACACGGTTTAAAGAGCAGGAACGGTATGATTGAAAAGAAGTTAACTTATGTAACGTTTCTTGACTGCCACCTTTAAACCCACCGATAGCGTTGTTCTGCCACCTAGCTGGAACTTTCTAGATCCCGTCTGGCAAGGCAACGATCGCGACGTTCAGCAAGGCTTACCCCACAGCCAGTTAGCCCCCACCTGGCAACTGTTGCTGTTAGGCGATGGCTCTCCAACCCGTCACCTGCAACTGCTCACAGGCGAACCGACTGAAGTAGACGTGATTGATATGTCTGCGATCAGGTTTGATCACGACAACGCCCCCGACGCGATCGAGATGGTGCCCGGTCCTCGATTGCGGCGACAAGTTTGGTTAAGAACTGCCTCAGGTCAGCGATTAGCTTATGCAACCTCTTGGTGGGAGCAAAGCCACGTTGACGAATATTTGCAGAACCGATCGCTCCCCATTTGGGCGAGTCTGGCGCGTCTGCGAACTGAGCTATATCGAGACGTGAAAGGTATTTGTTATGGTCATTCCAGCGTTTTAGAAGCCGCCTTTGAGCAATCAGGTCCCTTTTGGGGAAGACACTACCTCTTCTGGCATCACGGGCAACCTCTGACCGTAATTTACGAAGTGTTTTCACCCTACTTACAAAAATATCTCGGTGAAATGCAGCTTCACCATTAGGGAACGCAGATTATTGCGTACGGGCATGGCACTGCCGTGCCCCTTAACGTTGCAGTAACAGACATGATTTAATCTACGGTCTTAAGCATCTCGAACGATTCTGAGATAGCGAGGACGGCAAGGCGTTCCCCAGCAAACTTGTTGTTCTGGTAATGACGAGAAGACGCTACTGCGTGCCCCAACTAGAGCGTTGGCTCCAATCTGAACGCCCGCCCCGATAAAGCAATCTGTCGCCACCCAAACTCCATTGCCGATCGCGATCGGCGCAGTCAACAGTCCAAATCTGGGATCTTGAGCATCGTGACTTCCGGTGCACAAGTAGCTTTTTTGAGAAATCACGCAGTGTTCGCCAATTTGAATCGACTCTAAGCTATAGAAAACCACATCATCGCCAATCCAGCTATAGTCGCCGATTTCGACCTTCCAGGGATAGGTAAATCGAGCCGTCGGACGAATCAATACCGCTTTGCCAATTTTTGCCCCAAACCATCTCAATAACTGGCACCGCACCGAGTTAAACGGGTGAAGCGTTAACGGAAAAACTATTCCTTGCACGAGCCACCACAGCATTACATACCAGCCAGGGCGACCGCGATCGAACCCAGTTTGGTGATATTGACGCAAATCAACCAGCGGTTTTGCAGTTAAAACCGGGGGCAGGTTTACAGATTCTGGATTCATGATTCGGGGTCGGCAATGGCTTGAGCAGTCGCAGTGGGAGTCTCGTTTTTATTCGGGTTCAAAGTGCCGCCATGTTGACGCAGTTCGTAGAGCTTTACGCCGATCTGGTATTCATATTGACTTAACAACCGTCCATAAATGTAGCCTGCTTTTCCGTCTAAAAAGCCTAAACGAATGATGTAGAAAAGCACGAATCGCAAAAGCGGTTTAAAGGGAAGCCTGACCCAAATGTTTTTTAAGAATCGCTTGCGCTGCACAGCATTGCCAAAAAAGTTGGCTCCGATCGTGCCCTGCTTATCCTTTCCGGTGAGTAGATTTAAGTAGACCTGAGCTTCCCAATTTGAGTAGCGATTGTGGCGCTCTAACCAGTGATAGAGATCTTTAAAGTCGATGTGCAGCATATCTTGCTTGAGATATCCGACCTTTCCTGGCAAGATCACGTGTTCGTGAACTTCGTTGTCGCCAGTGTTGCGAATCTCCTCAGTTTTCAGGTTTTCATAGCGCCCTTTTAAATGTCGGAACAACCGCAGATTCCAGTCGGGATATTTGCCGCCGTGACGAATCCACTGACCGAGAAAAAAGACTTTGCGGTTGAGATAATAGCCATCACACTCCGACTGTTGAATTGCCGTCTCAATTTCGTCCCACAGTTCTAGTGGAATGCGTTCATCACAATCGACAATCAGCACCCATTCATTGCGAAACGGCAGATTATCTAGCGACCAGTTTTTCTTTTTGGGCCAACGACCATTGAATTGAAACTGCACCACCTTAGCACCGTGGTTTTGAGCAATCTCGATCGAGCGATCGCTACTCTGAGAGTCAACCACAAACACTTCATCGGCTCTGGCAACACTTTCAAGACACGCTGGGAGGTTTGCCTCTTCGTTTCGAGCCGGGATCAGGACAGAAACCGGAATTTTGGGGAGCTTAGAGTTCATGGTTCAAAAAATTAGGCGTGAACGCAACCCAGAGTCTAGCTAATATCGCTCTACCCCTGAGTCGAATCGATGTTCTCTAGTGTTCCCATCTCAAAACTAGCGCATCTACTGCTCATCAATTCTAAAGTTGCAGGCTGTTTCAATTTTGGCTTGATCGGACAAAGACTGATGGATAATGGGTTTTCTAGCCCCTCATCCTTCATTCTTTTTTATGCTGCCCTGGTATATCAACAATGAACTCCTTTTAATCCTGGCTTATTTGCTGGGTTCAGTTCCGACGGGCTATCTAGCAGGACGGTTGCTCAAAGGCATCGATATTCGCGAAGTCGGGTCAGGTTCGACAGGCGCGACCAACGTTTTGCGAACGCTAGGGAAAGTGCCTGCGATCGTCGTCTTATTGATCGACGTTTTGAAGGGAGTGTTTGCGATCGCGGCAGTCAACTTCGCTTTTACTCGGCTACCCGGATGGCTCTATTACACCAAAGTGGTAGAGGTCAACCTGGCCAGCTGGCAGCCCTGGATGATTGTTTTAGCTGGACTGCTCGCTTTATTAGGGCACAGTAAACCGATCTGGCTCAACTTTAAAGGCGGCAAGTCAGTTGCGACTAGCCTCGGCGTTTTATTAGCGATGGATTGGCGAGTTGGGTTAAGCACGATCGCAGTCTTCGCGATCAGCCTCGCCATCAGTCGCATCGTGTCCCTCAGTTCGATCTTGGGCGCGATCAGCGTCACGGCGTTGATGATTGCGTTTCGCCAGCCGTTACCCTATTGTCTGTTTGCGATCGCGGGTGGAATTTATGTAATCTGGCTCCACCGCACCAATGTGCAACGCTTGCTCGCCGGGACGGAGCCGCAGCTTGGACAAGCGCTGCCTGAGCAGCCAACAGATGGCGGCTAGAGGAGCTATAGACCTCCTGCATGAATAAAATTCTCGACGTAACCCACCCTGCGATCTTGCCCCCTAACCCCCAATTTTGGGGGAACTGGAGTTCAAAGTCCCCCAGAATTGGGGGATTTAGGGGGCGTTCCCGGATTCGTGCAGGAGGTCTATTGTTTTGGCTGCGGGGTAATCTGCAACTCGACTCTGCCCCCGTTGACCGCCACTTGCTGATCGTCAAGTTTGCCCGACGCTCTCGGCCCTGAGAGGCTAAAGGGCGGATTATTTTGGCGGTAATTGACGTTGCCCGTGGCTTCAAATTGCTGAGTTGTGATGAACCAGAGGACACGATCGGCATCCAGTTTCGACTGATTTTTCTGTCCGACCCCCCGCACGTTGCCCACGAGATCAACCGTGTTTTTCTGCAAGTCCATTTGTCCCTGATTGGCGTTTAATGTGACTTGTTGAGGTGGATTCAGAATCGTAATCGGCTGACTAGAGTTGATCGTTTGAGCGTCAAGGTTCCAAAGCAAATTATTGCTACTGACTTGCACCCCTTTTTCTTTAGAGTCTAGTTGAGCATTTTGCTGAAGATTGACGGTTTTGGCTTTTAAATCGACTCTGGCTTTGTCGGCAGAGCCGCGATCGGTCAACACTTTGTTTTTATATTGATCAATCTGAATGGGGCGATCGCCGACCACGGTTTCTCCTTTAATATCCCAAGTCAGATGTTCTGTTCTGATCTGAAGTTCAGGTTTTTTAGAAGAAGCGACAATCTGACGAAATAGCTCCATCGTCCGAGCGCGTGTTAAAACCCGTCCTTCTTGGGCTGAAAACTGCATTTGTTTATGAGCGCCCGTCACGTTATTGCGGATCAGTAACGCATCTTCGGTGGGTCGCCACTCTAACTCATCGCCCTTTAAGATTGTGCCGTCTCTAATATCGGTTGCAATAATCTTTCCTTTAAGCAAAATAGACTTACCATCGCCTTTGACTTCGCCTTTTTGGGCCGCAATCTGAAAGACAGGTTTGCCATCTTGATAAAGCTCACCTTTTGGGTCTTCGATCACCGCGTTTTTCTGGTCTTTGCTATAGCTGGCTTGCTTGGCTTTCACCTTCCACCAAAGCTTTCCCTGAGCGTCTGCTTGCTCTAGAGTCACATCGTTAAAGGTGGCATTGCTGTCAAATCGCTGAATTTCTTTGGTGTCTTCTCTCAGTTTGTCGGCAGTTCGGCTGCGATTGAAACAGCCGCCTACACTCGTGAGTAATGTCACTAGAAGTAAGTTGAGAGCGATCGTTCGCTGCAAAGTTGTTTTTTTAATAGCAGTCAGCATAGAAATCGTTAAACCACTCATAAAAGTCTAGACGCGATTGACCGCTAAAATGCTCCCTGTTTAGCTCTTTAAAGAGGGTTTAGTGAGGATCGAAGAACTATAACGTCAGAAAAAGCGCTTTCAACCATCCTCTAAGCCAAACCTACACCACTAAATAAGGGGGAAGTAAATTGATCAATTTTGCAGTAGGCATTGGCATGCTGCAAGGTGAAGTTGGGTAAGGATGCTTGGCTAATCATTAGATTTGAGAAGTCACGATCGGGTAACGTGCGCTCTGCGTCACTCAGGTCACTGTGCAGTTGCCAGAACAAATTCAGCAAATTCTCGGCTGCATAACCACTTTCCAACAATTCGCTGCGTGGAGCAACTAAGAGACGGTTGAGATGATTTTCGAGGTTCTGCTGATTTTCAAAGGCTGACAGAAGTTTGTCTTTAACAGGTTGCAGAATCAAACGGATTTGGGCTTCTCGGACGTAATCTTTTGCTTGCGCCTTGACGAAAGCGTAACGATCGAAGAAAGCCAGTTTGTGAGCAGAAATGTCGTAGTAGAATTGCTTCACCAGCCGCTCGGTCAAGTATTCCATCACCACAGGCTGTTGTGAGAAACCAACCGCATTGATTTCTATAAGACTTCGTGATTGCAGTGACGACAAAGCCTCCAACAATTTCCGCTGTGAAACTTTGGGCACAATCTGATCTCGCAATTCCTCTAGTGTCACCTGCTCACGGGAGATCGCTAACCAATACATCACCTGCTGTTCTAGCTCCGAGAGACGGTTAAACTGTTGGTCGAGTAGCTCGCTAATGTTGCCAAAGACCACCGTTTTCTGCGTCAAGAAAGCCTCAATATTTCCGTCAAACAGCGATCGCACCGTTGTGGCTGCAATTTTAAGTGCTAGAGGGTTGCCGCTATAGTGTTCGATCAGTTGTTGGCAGTTTGCATCGAACAATCCCTGCTCATTCAGGATCTTTTGTCCTTCTGAGGGTGGCAGCCCGGTTAATTGCAGCGATCGGACTGGTAGAGTGTTCCCTTCTCGAATGCTAACTTCTGCTGGCTTTTCTCGACTGGTCAACACCAAACAACTTTGATGCCGTCCATCACTCACCCGTTCAAACAGTTGACCGTAAGATTCATAGCCCTGACGATAGCATCCTGTCCGTTCACCGCTCTGAAGAATTGATTCCAGATTGTCCAACACCAGCAAACAGCGATGCTGGCGCAGATAGTTGATCAAGCACGAAATCTGGCTGTCAACTGATTCGGGTAGCTTCACCGTCTGCTGATTTGAGAGAAAGGAAATCAGGTCAGCTAGCAATTCTTGCAGCGGCGAAGCGTGACGTAAACTGCGCCAAATTAGATAGTCAAACTCGTTCTGCACTTGCTCGGCTAATTTGACTGACAGAGCCGTTTTGCCCACCCCACCCATTCCTAGAATGGTGATTAAACGGCAGCGATCGTGCTGAATCCACTGGGTTAGTTGGGCTAATTCGGGGGTGCGATCGTAAAAGATGGAAACATCGATCGCTTCGCCCCAGTCACATTGGAGAGTAGGGGATGGGGAATGGGGAGTAGGTGTATTCCCCATCCCCATTCCCCACTCCCCACTCCCTCTCTTTATAATCCGCTTTAGCACGCCTTGAAAGTTGCGCCTTGTCACCTGCTCTCCCAAGACATCAGAGAGCAATTTCCAGAGGTCAGAACCCGTATCTTTGATGTAACCGAGGCTGTAATCAAACTGTTCGGCAATCTCTTTATAAGACTGACCTTCCCATGAGTGCCGAAACACAACTTCCTGAATTTTGCTTAACTGTCCCTGTGGCAAAACCTGCTCAATTAGCTCTAGCCCTTTTTCAACGGTCACGACCCTAATCTCCTCAGATGAATGAGATTCAATGTGGTAGCAGAACAAGCATCCTGCTAGATTTTCGGTGTTGTAGAGCGCGATCGACCCCTGATTTTTTCCAGTTGAGCCACCCGCTTCCAAAGCCTAAATTTATCATTATAAATAAAGAGATTCCGCTTTAGAAGCCTGCCTTCCGGCAAATTTCTCAGTAATTTTTCTCAACCGATATCTAAATTTAATCAGTTCACTGGTAAATTTGCTGGTCTTTATCTGACTTTTATACGACCTTTATCCGACCTTTTCCCGACTGACGAAGCTTAGGTACGGAAGCTAGATTACATTCAGCAGAATTCAAGGTTGTTTCAGTACAAGAATCTGGAGATGAAGCTATGGCAACAGTAACGACACAAGGTCTCGACAGAGGTTCTCTGTCTGAAAAAGAAAGCCATGCCCTGGATATTTTGTTGAACCTACCTGTCGATAAGTTCAACACACTCAAGCAAAGATTGGAGTTGGATGTACCTGGAGTCGTGGGTCGCACCACATTAGATAAGTTCATTCAATTTTGCGACAGCAAAAGTTTGGATTTGTCGGCGAATGGAGTAAGTGCTTTCAAGGCTGCACGTAAGCTCGGTGATTCTGGAGTGCTAAAGGGTGTCATCGGTCCACAAACGGCTGGGATTTATTTTGATGTCCTGATGGCTACTAAGGCTTTTTCCTCACAGAGTCGAAGGATTAACCAGGCAGGACTAGATCTCATCAAAGAATTTGAAGGTTATCACCGTGGGGTATTTCAATCGGGTTCCCAAAAAGGTCAGTTCGTCCCAGATGGAAATGTAACAGCTTACTTTGATCCTGTTGGTGTTGCAACAATCGGATTTGGAAACATTGATTCTGTAAAGCCAAGTGATGTTGACATCAAAGTCATCACACTTCAAGAGGCAGAAGATTTGCTCAGACGCGATTTGGCAACGGCTGAAGATGCAGTAAGTGAATTGATTACCGTTCCATTAGACGATAACCAGTTTGCTGCTCTTGTTAGCTTTACCTTCAATCTAGGGGCAGGAACTTTGGAAGATTCTACCTTGAGAAAGCTTCTGAACAGTGGAGACTATCAAGGGGCAGCCGATCAAATCCTCCGTTTCGTTTTTGGCGGAGGGGAAGCTCTGCCAGGTTTAGTTAGAAGGAGAACTGCGGAGAGAAAGCTGTTCTTGTCTCCCTAAATCTGCTTATTCGTCTAACTGCATTTGTCCAGTCACAAAGATCGATGGAGAACAACTATGTCACGACTCAAAATTCTTCAAGACACATTTCTCAAGCAAAGCCCAGAGCAAGCTTCTACACTTCCTGATGACGAGAAACAATTTCTGACTGCGGGAACAATTCTGGCTCTCCATTCAGAGTCAGATGCCCCTAACAATCACATCAAAGTTGCCTTCAAACAATACTCCGGACAAAATTTGAGCAGGTTTTAAGCCTCAAACCCTGATTCAACCGTGGACGGGATCTTATTATCAAAGTCAGAGGCAAAGCTAAC
>JAYVFW010000052.1:0-2229 GCA_043772715.1 Phormidesmis sp.
AGATGCCGATCGAAGATCCGACTCGCCACTGGGCTTCCCCTGGGATCACCGTCGCCACCATCCGCATTCCCCCCCAAACTTTTGATTCTGAGGAACAGATGACCTTTTGCGAAAATCTGTCCTATACACCGTGGCATACGCTGCCCGAACATCAACCCCTAGGAGCTATTAACCGCGCCCGACGACAGACTTATCACACGCTGTCCGATTTGCGGCATGAGTTGAACCATCGCCCTCCCCAAGAACCTTTACCGGAAAAGCCTTGAAGGAGGATTGAGGGATTATGATGCGATCGCAACTCTGACAAGAAGGCTGTACAGTGCCCAATCAAGTGACATTAATTTGGCACCCCGACAAATAAAAAGTCACTGTACAACAATCGAGTTACCCCTGCTCAAGGCTGTGTAGCTGTTAGAACGATGCACCAAAAAGCCTTGAATTTCGTGCTGTACCCTCTGAACACGGCATCAGTCAGCATCAGTGACAAGGGTTTTCAATTCTGCAAGCAACTTCTCCAATCGGCGCTGCTTTTTAGGGTCAGACCATGCTTGCGATCGCCTTGCTAACCGCAAAACATCATCAATCTGGTTCTTCAACAATGAGTCTTCAGCGTCAGCGTCACCCTGCGTCACTTTGAGACTCGCAATCTTCGCTTTGATTTGAGCTAGCGAAAGGTTTTGCGAAATTACCTCTGCCAAAAGCTGGCGGCGCTGTTGGTCATCTTTAATTCGAGCAATTGCCTGTGCTTTCGTATAGGCGATTTTCCCACTCCGAAGAGCTTCTAAAATTTCAGGTGGCAAGCGGAGTAAGGGTAGTCGTGCTGTAGCAAAAGACTCCCAGGAGATCGTCCCTAATTCAGCAAACACTACTTCTACAGCTTGGGCTTCCGGGTTAATCAAAACGTTTTGATTAGTGTTTCCGATCGCTCCATTTCGCATCCGATAGAGGAGAGGTGGAACATCGATTGAGGAAATGTTGAGCCTAAGTCCCAGTAGCTGCAAGATTCCTTCAGTCTCCTCCACAGGGTTCAAGTCTTCTCGCTGCAAGTTCTCAACTAGAGCGAGATGAAGGGACTCCTCGTCGCTCAGCTCCCGTATCGTCACTGGAACAGCCGTTAGTCCGACTTCTTTAGCTGCCCTATACCTCCGTTCGCCAGCCACTAGTTCAAACAGACCAGCTTTACCCGCAGGACGCACCAGCAACGGTTCCAGAATGCCGTGCTGACGCACAGACTCCGCCAACTGCTGTAGTTTTTGTGTGTCGAAGTAGCGGCGAGGTTGGCTATCCGGTAAGGTAATTGCATCAATCGCAACGCTGTGGCTACCAGATGCCAGATCAGCCTCAAACTTCCATTCATCCTTTAGACTATTTCGCCTTGCCATACTGTATCGCCTCTTCAAATAGACGGTCATAGTCTTTCGCGACCGAATTCGCAGGTTCCCCAGTCATGGTAAACACGGTTGCCGCCTGAAAGAGCACATTAGAACCGCTCAAGTCAGGGCTGCACTTGCCGTTAATCAAGAACTGCTTCTCCTCTATTGGCAAATTGGGCGCTCCATCGTAGAGTAACAGCATCAGGAAGGCTGGGGTTCAAAGGTCATTGAACGGCTAGCTAAAGATTTGAGAAAAGAGTTTCCCACCATTAAAGGCTTTTCCCGTTCAAACTTGGGATATATGAGGTCATTTGCTGAAGCCTACCCAGACGAAGCAATTGTCCAGCGCAGCGTTGGTAAATTACCTTGGCGGCACAATCTAGCTCTGATCGATAAACTTAAAACCCAGGAGCAGCGACTTTGGTATGCCGAGAAAACAGTCGAGAATGGTTGGAGCCGAGACGTTCTTGTCTATCAAATCGCAAGCAATTTGTTCCAACGGCAAGGGGGTGCTGTCACCAACTTTGATCGCACTCTACCCCAAGCGCAGTCTGACTTAGCAAACTATTTAATCAAAGATCCTTACAGCTTTGAGTTTCTTCCGGTACAAGAAAACGTACAAGAACGAGAACTTGAGCAGGCGCTAGTTACACATATTCGTGACTTTCTAATGGAGTTAGGAGTTGGGTTTTCCTTCGTTGGTAGCCAGTATCACCTTGAGGTCGATGGAGAAGACTACTACTTGGACTTGCTCTTCTACCACCTCAAATTACGCTGTTTCATTGTAATTGATCTAAAAATGGGCGAGTTTCAACCTGAGTACTCCGGCAAGATGAATTTTTATGTTTCAGCAGTG
>JAYVFW010000053.1:0-6172 GCA_043772715.1 Phormidesmis sp.
AACAGTTCACACTTAGCTTCGGCGATCGCGGCTCTTGATCCGAGTCGCCCAATATGGGCGGTTCCGACGTTGGTAATCACCGCAATATCAGGACGCGCAATTTGACTGAGCAGGGCAATTTCGCCTCGTGCCCGCATTCCCATTTCAACGACCGCATAATCATGGATTTGCCCTAACTCTAGAAGCGTTTTAGGAACGCCGATCTCGTTGTTGTAGTTTGCCTCAGTCTTCAGGACGTTTCCATAGTTCGACAGCACCGCCGCGATCAATTCTTTAGTCGTGGTTTTGCCGACCGAACCCGTGATCGCAATTACCGGAATTTTGAACTGATTTCGCCACCAGTGCGCGATCGCTTGATAAGCTTCAAGGGTGTCTTTGACTCTCAGAATCGGCAAATCTGAGGCTGGAAATTGAACATCAACGATCGCCGCGATCGCGCCCTGCTGCAACGCTTGGCTCACGAAATCGTGCCCGTCAAATTTTTCGCCGCGCAGCCCTAAAAAGATTTCTCCTGGCTTGAGACTGCGGCTATCAGTGGTGATGCCGATCGCCGTTTGCGTGAGCGCCTGCTCAGTTAAATTTTCAGCAGTTGCCCCCAAAACGTCAATTAGTTGAGTCAGCGTGGCGTGAAATGACATAAAGACTCAGAAAGTAATGAAGCTAGTTTATTGAACGCTTTCGTGGGTGTCCTTGGCAAGTTTTGAGACGGCTAAATCAGAAATCACGAAAACTTGTGCCGATCGGGTTTCTTTTTGCTATGCTAGTCAAGGCTCAAGTCAAATTTGGTTTGAACTCTGGCATCTTAGCCAGTCCGTGCGGATGTGGCGGAATTGGTATACGCGCACGCTTGAGGTGCGTGTGGCATAGTCCTTGCGAGTTCGAGTCTCGCCATCCGCATTATAAAAAAGGCACCCCGATCGGGGTGCCTTTTTTATGTTTGAACAAGAACTTAGATCGTGCACCTCTCGCAACAACCGCCAAGAACTGAAGTTCCTGGCTCATAGCCCAAACTCATTGAAATGGGTTGAAATGCTTTCCCAGTCCTTTGAAGAGGACTTTATCTATTAGCCCGAATTTTAATTCAGGGCGGGTGATCGGGAACTAGTTGAGGCTGGTGCAAGATCTGAGAGAACTTAGACTCCTAGAGGAATCTCTTGCTGCTCAGAACTTTGTGCTGACTGATCTTGAGATCCTTCGGCAGGCTTATGAGCAACGAGATACTTACTCATAAAATGCACCTGCGTCGAGACATCGGTGAAGCCAGCACTCTGAAGACGAGCAATCAAGTCATCGTTCATATAGTGCCGATAATAAGGCTCATGGAAGGTGTCTGAGAAGCCAGCCATCAATGGAGCCAATTCTGGCGAATCGCTGACTTGAACCGAATCACAGATCACAAATGTGCCACCGGGCTTAACCACTCTAAAGGCTTGATCAATCACATTCTGACGCGCTTGAGGCGGCAACTCGTGGAACAAAAACACACAGGTTACTGCGTGAAAATAGTTCTCTAAGTAAGGCAATTCTTCAGCATTGGCTTGAATTAATTGCGGCAACTCTCCCGAAATCTGAGAGAGCATTTGATTTGCCTTTCTCAAATAAGCAGGCGAAAGATCGACTCCGTAGAGCGAGGCTTTAGGCAACATCCCGCGCAGCATTCTCAACGTGCGACCCGTGCCGCTGGCAAGATCCAGAATCTTGATTTGACGAGGCTCGATCGCGCTAAACGCCTGCAACCCTTCTTTTAAAGGAGCCAAAATCCGACGACGCATTGCATCGGCAGCCCCGTTAAACAGCAACTCTACCTGCAAATCATAAAGATTTGCCGACATATCGCTAAGATAGCCGTCAGTCTGGTGATGGAAGTTTTGCACATAGTAGCTAGGGTAGCCACTCGTCTCGACCTCAGACGAAAACTCCTGGGAGCGCTTTTGGTTTGACCGCTCCCAAATCTGGGGCATATCTAGCCAGACGGCAGGATAAAACCGAAAGAAATCTTCCCAGGGGTTATCAAACAAAATGCTTTCTGGGTAAACGCCTTTTTCTGCGTCTTGCCAGTCAGCTTCTAGAATCTGATTAAATCGTTGCTGAATTTTGAGCAGCAGCTCAGGTTCCATTGAAATCGTTCTTTTATCTGACGGCGGAGCGATGAAATTAAGCACTTGTGTACTCAATAGTTTATGCGCCAGCCCAAAATAACTTTTGCTTTGCTGAAACGTTTGATATGCCAGCTTTGTGATGGTGTCGGGCATGATGACTTAAGATACTGCGATCGACGACTGTAACTAAGTGTAACGAATCTCAGGCGCCAGTTTCACCTACTATTTGCAGATTTATGCCCAAAAAATGGCGATCGCTGAGTAGAGTGCGATCGCCAAATTCAAAGAATTAAACTGTGAACCGATTCTGAAGATTCAAAATGGCAGTCTTTTACTGGTCAGAAACTTTTGATTGCTGATGGCGGCTCTTATACCACTTATACCAGCTACCGTCTGTAGAGAAACCGTTAGACAGCATAAAAGCAACGGTTTCGTCGCTCACGTCGATGATCTGAGATTTGTTGAGTTGGTTGGGTTGGTTAAACCGTTTCATGGCGCTTACCTCTTGAAAAAGTGTAGTGAACAGGAGGCGCGTTCCTTCGGGAGATTCCCTACTTCCGTCTCTCTAAAAACCAAATAACCTAATTTTTGATTTTTGGAGGAGATGAACGATTCATTTCTGTATCCAATTTAACAAAACTGAGCCTGAGTTGTGTTGTTTTTGCAAAACTTTACAGTTTAACGTCAGTTCGGCGAGTTTTTTCGCTGCGTTGTGAGCAGCTTCTGTCGAACTGACGTTAAAACTAGGTGATGATGAATACACACCCATCAAGATTCGACAAGTGCGATCGTCATTAGCAGTTATATTTAGGCTGACTTTGAGCTAGTAAAGCAATGGCTAAACAGAAGCTAGTCCAAGTGGCGCAACTTAGAGATCTGCTAACAGCGTTGCAGCAACTGGATCACTTGCTGACCGAAGCTATCTCTAAGGCTGAGATTTTGTATGGTTCAGAAGCGGCGGCTGATCCTTACCGCGGGCTTTATGTTAATCGATCGGAGATCGATCGCTTGTTGGCGCAGAAGATTGGAGAACCGACCCTGCGATCGCACTCATCAAAACCCAATCTCGGTGAACAACTTAGTCAACTTGCGCCATTCAACTGGTTTAAACAGACGTTTGGACTCTCTGAGTTTGACCTCAGCGTTGTTTTGATTTCACTAGCGCCTGAGATTGACTTGGGCTATGAGCGGATCTATGCCTACCTTCAGGATGATGTGACCCGCAAGCATCCCAGCGTCGATTTAGCTCTGAATTTGCTGTCTGACACCGCCGAAACCAAAATTCAGCAGCGCGATCGGTTTGCGTCTTCTGCCCCGTTAATCCGACACGGGCTACTGCATTTGATCGCCGACCCAAATCAGATACAGCCACCGCTGCTGTCTTATTTTCTCAAGCTAGACGAACAAGTGATCCGGTTTCTGCTGGGGCAGCAGGGCTTAGACTCACGGCTTGCGCCATGCAAACTGATTCAGCCTGCCATTTCGCTAGAGGATCTGCCACTCAACGCTCCGATCAAGCAAGCACTGCGATCGATCGCCCAGACGATGCAACCCTTACAGCTTTATTTTCAAGGAGTTGATGCGCTGGAAAAGCGCCAAACAGCAGAAGCGATTTGCCATGAACTAGATGCGTCTCTTTTGATTGTCGATCAGGCGATCGCTGCCAGTCCTGATCTTGAACAAACGTTGCGGCGGCTGGGTCGGGAGGCTCAGTTTCAAAATGCAGTATTGTATCTTGACCAGCGGGATGACTTAGACAAAGCCCAATTAAGCGCGATCGAACAAGCGATCGCAGTGTTTGCAGACGATGCTTTGCCGATGATTTTGGCGGGCACTCAATCTCAACGTTTGTCAGGCTGCACAGCCTGCTTCATCCCCGTCAGCTTTCCTAAGATCAGCTTTGCTCAACGGCGAACTTGTTGGAGTAATAATCTGGCGACGTTGGGACTGGAAATTGTTGAGCAGGAATTAGATGGGCTTGCTGATCGTTTTCGGTTAACGCCCCAACAAATCGCGGATGCAGTCCTAATGGCGCAGCATCACTCGCGTTGGCAGGCAGCGCTGCAATCTCAAGAGGGTTGGAATGTTGAGCCGCCGACGATCGAGGAGCTTTTCAGGGCTGCCCGTGCCCAGTCAAGCCAGCAGATGGAGGGGTTGACGCGCAAAATTTTGCCGCGATACACCTGGAAAGATATTGTGCTTCCGGCGGATCAACTGGCGCGATTAAAAGAGATTTGCAGCCACATTCGCTATCGCCATATTGTCTATGGAGACTGGGGGTTCGATCGCAAACTTTCACTCGGTAAAGGGCTAAACACGCTATTTTCTGGGCCGCCAGGGACTGGCAAAACAATGGCAGCAGAAATTATTGCCAACGAGCTACGGCTAGATCTCTATCAGATCGACTTATCGCAGATTGTTAGTAAATACATCGGCGAAACTGAGAAAAATCTCAATCAAATCTTCACGGCTGCCGCAAGTGCGAATGCGATTTTGTTATTTGATGAAGCTGATTCGCTGTTTGGCAAACGGTCTGAGATTAAAGACGCGCACGATCGCTACGCCAACATCGAAGTGGCTTATTTGTTGCAGAAAATGGAAGAGTATGAAGGCATTACAATTTTGACCACAAACCTGGTTCAGAATTTAGATGAGGCGTTTACGCGACGGTTACGATTTATTATCGAGTTTCCCTTCCCAGATGTAGAACATCGCTTGAAGATTTGGAAAGGCGTTTTTCCGCCAGAAACTCCGATCGCGCCCTTTGATTTTGAAGCCATTGCTCAACAATTTAAGTTAGCAGGCGGCAACATTGCAAACATTGCATTAGCGGCGGCGTTTCTGGCGGCTGAATCTGAGCAGACTATCAACATGACGCATCTATTGCAAGCAACCAAACGAGAATTGCAGAAGATGGGACGGTTAGTCAGTGAAGAAGAATTTTTGTAAAACAAGCCACCCAACTACATTAAGAATTAACTAGGGAAAAGTGGAAGTGTGGGCAGCGTGAATTAGACTAAACACAATTCCTAGGCGTGTTTGCCCAAGAATTGTGAATTAAATTAAAACCAGAATTTACGTAGGGGCATGGCACTGCCGTGCCCATTAACCCTGCAAGTAACCAACAATATTCAATTCACAATCCCAACAGATCGCCCCAGTTTCACGTAGCCATCCTTTTTTGACGATGAGCGACGATCGATCCCCATCAAACCTACCTGATTCAATCCAGCAATCGGTGCCATTTGCTGACATTGCGCGTGGGCTGGCATATCTTCATACTCGCGTCAATGCAACTGCGGGTCGTTCATTAGAGTCGGCAGCATTTGTTTATGCGCTGATCGATCTGCTAGTCGAAACCGGCGTGATCACAGTTGAGCAGATTGACGATCGCAAACAACAATTCGTCGATCGTCTACTTCAGCGTTATCAACAACACGATCCAGGGGTTGCCCTACAAGAACCCAGTCAAGATAAATATACGTTTGTCCAGACTGCAAAAATTGACTGCGAAAATCGAGTTCACCTGTGCAAAGCTGCCTGCTGCAAAATGGTGTTTCCACTGTCGCGACAAGACATTGAAGAAGGCGTAATTCGCTGGGAGCTAAACAAGCCCTACGTGATTGCTAAAGGCGCAGATGGCTATTGTCATCATGTCGATCGCCCCAGTTTAGGCTGTGGGGTTCACACTCAGCGTCCTATTCCTTGCCGCGCTTATGACTGCCGGAATGACGATCGCATCTGGCTCGATTTTGACAACGGCGTAATTAATCCCAAACTCGCCGATCCCAACTGGCCTCACAACTTAACGATCGACGAACTGTCACTGCCGGAGGTTGCCGATGATTCATCACTTGGATGACACGCTGAGAGAATTGCTGCGGCAAAAAGTGCCGATCGACGACGCGGCGATCGACATCAGGTTTGAAATGCCCGCTAGCGACTGGGAAACCAAGCTAACCAAGCCAACCGTCAATCTCTTTCTATACGACATTCGCGAAAATTTGGGGCTGCGAAGTAATGAGTCTTCTCTCGTTCGCAATGGCGCGATCGGCACCGAAACTCCTGCCCCA
>JAYVFW010000054.1:0-6168 GCA_043772715.1 Phormidesmis sp.
GGTTGAGGCAACGCAAATCATATTGCAGGACGACCGCGATCAATGCAAGCATAATCAGGCTGAGATCCCATCCGTTAAAAGACCTGAACAGGTTGATCAGCGCGATCGTCAGACCGAGCCAGGGAACGGTGAAAACTAAGACGGTCACAAAGGCAATATAAAGGATCAGCCGTAGATTGCGATTAGTGCCGATATACCAGTTTTTAGTCCAGCCTTCCCAGAGCGACCCGATCGAGCGATACATTCTCACGTCTGCCATGTCGGACCCCAACCCATACCACAGCTTCAGCCCGTGTTGTTTGATGCGTCGCCCTAACTGCACATCTTCGACTACTTCACGGGCAACCGCTTGATGCCCACCAATTTGCTCATAGGCACTGCGACGAAACAGCATAAACGGCCCCACCGCAAACGCCGCCTCACTGTCAGGGTCGCAAACCTCGGCAAAACTATAGCCTGCCGCAAATAAACTCGCAATAATCGGTTGAGCCAGCCACTCACCCCAACCGCCGCAGACGATCGTCATCCAAAAAGTCAGCAGGTCGGCTTGCTCTCTCTGGGCAACGGCAACTGCGGTTTCGATCGCGCCGCGTTTGATCTGCACATCGGCATCGATAAACAGCAAAAACTCCCCAGTGACTAGCGGAGTCACTTGAGCACACGCCCAATTTTTGCCCACCCAACCTTCACCTGCTGGGCGAGGCTTTCCGGCTAACACCTTTAATCGCGGATCTGGGATTGCTTGCACGATCGCCAGGGTTTCATCCGAGGACTGATCATCGACGACCCAAACCTCTAACTGCTCATTGTCAGAACTGTTGAGAACTGCATTCACACAATCTTGAATATTTTCAGCCTCGTTATAAGCTGGAATCACCACCGCAACCGATGGCAAATCTAGCCGATCTCGATCAGCTAAAACTGGAGATATCTGCTGTGCTTCTGCCAAGTGCCGATGCAGCTTACTGACAAAAGTCCGCAAGGCGATCAGCGAACTGATGAGTGCAAAAAGTAGCAAAAAAAACACGGCTGACCCCAAAATTTTTCTGATGTTGCCCTAGTCAAGCGCTTAAGTATAGCGTCTCGTGTGAATCTACTACTCTTGCTCTAAGCGGTTGCGTATAAGCAAGTATCGGACAAACTCGCTAACAATCTTAGAGTTCTAAAGACAAGAACTTTTTTACGAGATCAAAATCAAAGTTTATGTAACATCAGGTCGATAAGCTCCCTCACTTAGTTCTTCAGCGCTTCAGCCCCCTAAATCCCCCAAAATTGGGGGACTTTGAACCTCAATGCTGGGCTTGAAGTCCCCCAGACTTGGGGGATTTAGGGGGCAGCCCGGATTGGCAACCGCAGCGAAAAGCTTCATCGAATTCACGTTGTGTAAGAGAGGAATTGTAATCATTGCGTATAATCTGAACAGGAAACTTCACAAACCTGTGGCTGATTCCTGACGATCGCGCCGCTCAAGTCGTTTAGTAGAAGATTTAATGATGCCCCGGATACTTGTCATCGACGATGACCCCACAATCGCAGAACTCGTGGCTGTCAACCTCGAAATGGCTGGCTATGATGTCACTCAAGCCGGTGATGGCATTCGGGGTCAGGCGTTAGCGCTGCAAATTCAGCCTGATCTGATCATGCTTGACCTGATGCTGCCTCAGGTGGATGGCTTTACCGTTTGTCAAAGACTTCGCCGCGACGATCGCACCTCAGAGATTCCGGTGTTAATGCTGACGGCATTGGGGCAGACGCAAAACAAAGTTGAAGGCTTCAACGCAGGCGCAGACGACTATTTGACTAAGCCCTTTGAAGTTGAAGAACTGCTAGCGCGCATTCGGGCACTGCTGCGTCGCACCGATCGCATTCCTCAAGCGGCAAAGCACAGCGAGATTCTTAGCTATGGCCCGCTGGTTCTCGTGCCAGAACGGTTTGAAGCGATTTGGTTTGGCAAGACGGTTAAACTGACTCACTTAGAATTTGAGCTTTTGCACTGCTTGCTTCAGCGGCATGGTCAAACCGTTTCTCCGAGCGAGATTCTCAAAGAGGTGTGGGGCTACGATCCCGATGATGATATTGAAACCATTCGAGTTCACGTTCGGCATTTGAGAACAAAGTTAGAACCGGATCCGCGTCATCCTCGCTTTATTAAAACGGTTTATGGAGCGGGCTATTGTTTAGAGTTGCCTAGCACGGGTGAGGTTGAAGCAGGGGTTGAGTCTTCTGTAGCCGGGTGAGCAGGATAGGTTGAATGCCAAGTCTTTATACTGAAATTGAGATTGACGCGCCAAAACTTCAGGTCTGGCGCATTCTGTTCCAAAAAGATCGCTGGAAATATTGGAACACGTTTTTATATGACTGCGATTGCGATCGTCCCTTTACTCAAGGTCAGGAGACGATTCTTTCTTTGCGCCGCGTGTCAGGTGAAGAACCGATCGAATTTCAGCCGATCGTCACCCTCGTTCAGCCAGACGGTTGCCTTCAATGGGTTTCAACAATTCCAGGGTTTCGCAACGAACACGTTTTTGAGCTGCAAGACATTGGCAGAAATCGCACCCAATACATTCATCAAGAACGCTTTTCAGGCGCATTAAGCAAGATGTTTCTGCCCTTTATTCGTCGTGACGAACAGCAAGGCATTCAGCGCATGGCATGGGAATTAAAACACTATGCCGAACGATCAAGCCAGCATTTTCGCGATTAGAAGGGAAATTGATTTGGAATATATGTAAAACAAAATCCCATTAATCAGGAAACACCTGCGGCGAAAACATTGCCCAAAGTGATTCGTAATAGGGTTTGAAATAGGCAGACTGAGCTGGGCTGAGATGTGTGCTAATTTCACCGTTAAGCAAGTGAAGCATTTGCCGCACGATTTCCCACCGTACTTTCAAGCGTGGGTAAAGCATGACGCACAGCGGAAAAAGCTCTTGCTGGACAGCACTAACGCTATTTTCCAAGATGCACCCACAAATAGACCTGAAACATTTCGGTATCGCGCAGGCTAGAAACGCGAACGTTAACCTCTCTCAATCGCCCTGAGTGAGATTGGTAAGTGGGGTTGACTTGTGCAACCCGATCGACCACTCGCTCAGCGATCGTGGTGCAAAGGGGAATGAGACGCTGTACGGTTTGCAGGGCTGGGGCAGAGTAGTCATGTTGAGCGGCAGCATCGTAGGCACGCTGAAGCGGCATATCATAGATGGTCGTCAATCACCTTAAAGTATTGACTCAGCAGCGATCGAGCAGAGATCGGAGCCAGACTGAGCAACATCTGTCCGCTGTAGTGAAACTGCATGCTGATGAACCCAATCACTCTGGGGTCGATCGCCGTATGCTTCCGCCGGATTTCACCGAGATTTGGTGCAATCAGCCTAGAGAACCGGAACGGTTCTAATTGTTTGGCATAGGCAGAGAGCGCAATTTCGTAAACCTTGTGAGCATCTTTTGACACAGCCCAAGGGTCAATCAATTGATGATCAATTTGATGTCAGATGAGTTCTTTGGAGAGCTGGTCGTGCGAAGGATTTGCCTAAGTGAATTTGCCGTTTCTGCTGCCGTTTCGCTCTGGCTAATCGTGGATTCAACGTCGTCCTAGTTGTCTAGATTTTGCAGATACTTCTTAGCCCATGCTTCTGAGAAATTCTGGCTTGCTGGTGCGGATCGATCGCGATCTCCTGAAGGTACACCTGCTGATCATTTCTGACTGCATTTGCTTTTGTGCTGAAAATATACACTTATTAATACAAATAATACAGGTGTAGAAAAACTTTTGTAACTGTGATATCTCGGAGGACTTCACAGCTTCCTCAATCAAAGATCACAAGCGAGAACTGCTGTAAGAAAGGATTGAAGGTCAAACGTCCTATCTAAATCAGAAGCATTTAGCCTACATCAGTCCCCATCCGATCGCTTAATCCAGTCCTTGAACAAACAGTCCATGCAGCACATTCAGCCAACAGCATCGACTGCTATTCAGACCCCACAACCTTGATTAGCAGGCGATCGCCCTTCATCAATGCCCCAGACAAAATTTGCTCAAATTTCGAGGGTCAAATCCTAATTCAACTGCATACCCTGAAGACCTTGTGAAACCTTTCAAAAAAACGTCCAGGCTATTGTTAAATGTTTATTCCTACTTCATAGAAGGTTGATAAACGCTTTACATATTAAGTTATTTCTACGCATAGACTTAGCTCAACCATTTAAATCAACAGCAATTTTACTCAAATTGCTTCAGCTTTTCTTCTGGTATAAGTCTGTATTCCAAGATACTCATTGACTCAGAGAACATCACGAATGTTAGAAATTCCTGCAAAGCAATCTCATGCCGACAAAGCGATCGGTCTGCCTCTTGATGCTGACCCAAAACAGTCTCGATGGCAGCGTTTATTTTTCACGATCGCTCTAGTGTCTTTAGGAGCTACTGCTGTGGCGTTTGGGCTAACCTCGATTAGCTACCGCTTAACTCATTTGACTATTAATAATGGCATCATTAACGGACGTACTGTGCGATTACAGTCGCCGATTGATGGCACCATCAAAGCATTCTACGCGCAGCCAGGAGTGGTTGTTAAATCAGGGCAAGTGCTGGCTCGTATTGCTCCAACTCCTCAAGAAGAGCAGAGCATTTTACAGCTTCAAGGCGAGATTAATTCTGCCGCCACACAGTTGGCTGCTAACCAGCAATCTCTAGCCCTATTGCAACAGCAATTAGGAAATCTAAAGACTCAAGACAAATCGATTCAGGGAGTCAATGTTGAGATGGCGGGCAACAATATTCGTCGTTACCAGGCAGCGGTCGATGAAGCAAGTGCTAAAGCCCACTCTGCCAATCTGGATTATCAACGTTACCGCCAATTAATGACAGAAGGCGCTATCTCTAAACAAAAGGTTGACCAATTAGAAGCCGTTTGGAAGTCAACTGAAGCTGAGGTCGCTCAGGCGATAGCTATTTTGGACTCTGCTAAAACGTCTCACAAAGTATTTAAAGAGGGGACTGCACTTAAAGCAGAAGATGGTTTGTTGAATCAGCGAGTCAGCTTAACCCAAACCATTCAAGCTCAAGCAACACTGGTTAAAACGTTAACAGCTCAACTGGCTAGTAAGAAGCAACTTCTTGCTCAGGCTCAAGCAGCTTACACCTCCCGTAAGGATATTGCCATTAAGGCTCCTGTGGCTGGAGTGATTCATCTCACCGAGCAGGAGCAAGGTGAACAGGTCAGCCGTTCAAGTAATCTGTTGACTCTGCTGGATTGCAACAATCTTTGGGTCGAGACGCTAGTTAGCGTAGATCAGGCAAACCGAATCGATCGCCAGCAACCAGCGCGGGTTCAACTAGTGGGTGACCCAAATACCTTAGTTGGAGAAGTTGATCTGATTGAATCTGTTAGCAACATTGAAACCATCAAACAACAATTACAAGCAATTACTCCAGCGGTTCCTGCTGACCTTTTAAATCAACCTCTGGCGCGAGTCACGGTTAAAATTCCGCCTTCAGCGCAGCAGACACAAGCGCATCGATTTTGCGGAGCAGGTCAGTCTGCAACATTGACCTTCGGCACCCGTTTGTTAGGATCGTGAATTAAATAACTCCGAGAACTTCATCGGTCAGGCATCTTGCTTGACTTAAACAGCCGAGACGGTTGTCCCCCGTTATTTGATCCAGAATCCTTAGGGTTTCGTTGATGCCTATCTTCGTGTGCAGGTATGAACGATCGGACGAGTTTGAGCCAGTAATGTTGTGTTTTTTAATTTCGAGACGTGAGGTTCTATGTCTACGGCAACCGCTTCTCCCCCTCAAAAAATGCTAAGTTCTCGTCTTAATTGGTTGGCGTGTCTGACAATGACTGTTGTCGGATTTGTATCGCTGTATTTATCTCACCATTCAAAGCAGATCGCCGTTTGGGACGTATTTGCACTAGTTAGCTTAGGAGCTGTGGGCACTTGGCGCTGGAGCCTTTTTTTGTTGCGAGGTATTCGCTCCCGAATCTACTTAAGTTGGACTTTTCCACGCTGGCGGCTCCGAGCAAATGCCTTGGCTGTCGAGCAACTTCCTCCCGTTTGTTTACTCGTTCCAACCTATCAAGAGAAGACTTGGATTACGGAGCGAGTGTTTAGAGCGATCGCTCAAGAAGCCAAAACGCTGACGCAACCGATCACGCTGCT
>JAYVFW010000055.1:0-6167 GCA_043772715.1 Phormidesmis sp.
ACGGGGCTAACCGAAGTTTTAAGCGGCGACGATTTAGCGGGGTTGCTGGTTAACAACGGCATTCGCATGGCAGTTTTTAACTCTTGCCGGGGCGTTTACACGGCTACGTCTGACCCGACGAGCGCCGCCGAAAATGGCAATTTAGCAGACGCACTTCTGAGGAGAGGCGTTCCGGCTGTGTTAGCAATGGCAGAACGCATTCCAGACGATGTGGCGCTGACGCTGAGTCGGCTGTTTTATCGCAACTTGCGGCAGCGATCGTCGATCGACCTCAGTTTGAGTCGGGCAAGACAAGGGCTACTGTCTTCCTACGGCTCAAATCAGTTGTATTGGGCGTTGCCGATTCTCTATCTGCATCCTGACTTTAACGGCTATTTGCAGCCTCCGATTGACGGTGACTCTGCTCAGGCTCAGTTTGAAGAACGCCCGATCGGGAATCGCCCTGCCGTTTCATCGGCATCTATGCCTTTAGGGGTGACTGCTCCGCTTGATGCAGACGAGATCGACCACTACGAAGAGCCAGATGAAGCCGATCGCGATGCCGTTCTTGATTTGTTTAAACAGTTATCTGGGGAGGCTACCAATCCTTTTGGAGAAACCTCTGAAGATCAAGCTCTATTTGAGGAGGCTGACCAAGGGCCTAACCCGATCGAGCTACAGCTCAATGGGGCTGCTGACTATATCACCTTGGGCGATGTGCTGTTTGCTCAGGGAGATGTAGCAGGTGCGATCGGGGTTTATGGCGATGCGATTCAACTCAGCCCGTCGGCTGAAGCTTATAGCAAATTGGGCATTGCTCTCGAAGCCTATGGCGATCAAATTCCGCAAGCGATCGCTGCCTACCAATTGGCGTTGCGGCTAGAACCGCAATATGAACCCGTTCAGCAAAATCTGCAACGGCTATACAAGACTCACAATCTCCCTCATTCAGACCTGTCGTCGGGGTCAGCTCTTGAGACTTTAGGCAGTCAGTCGGCGATCGCGCAACAGCCTCCTGCCACAATTATCCAACCGTCTCAACCCAAACCCTCTGGGTTAACGAATGCCCCCCTCGATCGAGTTTTTGGACAGATGCCCAGAAAGCAAGGGTTGCGTCCGCCTTGGAAGCCCGCGATCGCCAGTGTTGGCATCGCGTCGGCAGTGGTGCTGGGGATTTGGGGAGTTTCTAAGTTTGGGTCGTCATCTAGCTCTAGCCCAGATGACCTGCTACGCCAAATTCCTAGTCTCGATCAGCCATCTACTGACCAAACGCCTATAAATCCTGATAAAGCTGACACCAATAGCCTGATTGGAACTGCCACAACCAGCTTTAGCCAGGGCAACTTAAAAGCCGGACAGGACGCGGTAGAGGCACTGCTCGATCGCGGCGCTTTGCCCGCGGCGGAGGCAGCCCTACAGACGTTTCCGGCAGAGAAAGATGTGCCTGAGATCAGTTTTTTGCGGGGGAGATTGGCTTGGCAGTCTGTGAAGACCCGAAACAGCAACTACAGCCTAGAAGATGCCCGTCGCTCTTGGGAAACCGCTATTAAAGGAAAGCCTGACCCACGCTACTATACGGCTTTGGGTTTTGCTTACTACCGCCAGGGCAATCTTAAACGCGCCAGTGAAACCTGGTTTCAAGCGATCGCGCTGCTAAAAGAGCAACAAAAGTCTAGACGGGGAGAAATTAAAACACCCCCTCAAGGGGCTTTGGTCGCCTATTCGGGTTTGGCGCTGGTGGCGATGAAATCTATGGCAGGTCAGCCTGTCGATCAACAGACTCGGCTCAAAAGCGAGGCAGTTAAGCTGCGCGACCAAGTGCTCAGGCAAGCTCCGACTCAGTTTCAACCTAGCGCTTTGACTAAAAACTGGCTCTGGAGCGAAGAGGCGATCGCTGACTGGAAGACCTTGTTAGCGATGAAATCTTGACTAAAGGTAGTTAGAGAGCGATTTTTGCTTACGAATATCCATTCTGTCTGCCAAGCTTGCGTCGCCCCAATCTAGGGGATGGTTTTCTTCGGGCGGCAGCACCGTTACGGTTGGTTGAGTCTTAACCGCAGTCGCTCGTCGAGATCCCCCATCGGCAGGAGCCTGTTTTGCCAGCTTAGGCTCGTGCGCTACTGTCTCAGCGTTGTCAGCATCGTCAAAGGCTTTTTGGCGTTTGATCACGAGTCCGCGTTGAGGTTTAGCAGACGTAAATTGTTTGGCGAGGAGTAGAGAAGTTACGCCACAACTGATGGCGATCGCGGCGAGCAACCCAAATGAAGAGGCAGGTTTTGCTTGAGGTCGCGGTTTTAGCTGCGAAATTTGAGGTGCATCTGCCACGATTTCGGGCTGAGGCTGTTTGACCTCAAAAGTGTCAACGTGCAGCAGCCCTGCTACACTAAGCCAAATCATCAGCACCAGCAAGACCCATACTCCGCTCCATACTAAAACGGGATAGCGCTGAACTAATGACACCAGTTGACTGAGTAGACGTTGCCGACGTGCGCTGATCTCAGTACGCGCTCCAGACATCTTTTCTTGAGAATCACGGACATTGCCCTTTGCAAAGAGCTTTCTCCGTTTATTCCCTTTTACGCTTGTTTTCCCCATAACGCTTTCTAGGAAACTCGTTTAGTCTAATGAGTTCAAATTCTACTGAATAATCTTTCGTCTGGCTAATAATGGACGGTTTACCGCAATAAAAAACCTATCTGACGAAGGAATAGCCGTATTGAGTCACTCAACAGTGTCGGATTCACTACAGAATCGAGATTGATATTACCAACCCACCGTGATCACCCATAGCATAGACCCGATCGCTGCCATTGCAACATACTGCGGCAACAAATTCCAAATTGGCTGATGGGAAATTTTTTGAGTCAGAAAAACACTCAGCCAAAATGAGAAAATGAATGCCATACCTTGAAGAAACGCGATCACGGCAGGATCAGCAACGGCGATCGGTAAAGAAAGACTTTGAGTATCTGCGCCAAACGTGGCGATCGTCACCGGAATGATGCGTCCTGCTTCGGTCAAGCCTAATCTCAGATAGTGAGCCAAACTGCTGCCTAAAACGATCGGCAAATAGCCATATGCCAGTTCTAGAAAAGGACGCGGCTTGGCGTTAAATAGCCGGATCGAGGCATGAGCGACGAGGGCGATCGCCGCCGGAACCAACAGCGCTAAAACTGACACTCCTGCGTGAATGCCAAAGTGATCGAGCTGTAGATTTAAGCCGAACTGCTGCTCAATTTCGGGCAATCGATGCAGAAACACCGCCCCAAACAGCAAAAATAGGAGGGAAATCTCGGCGTAGCTAGGTTTGTGGGTCGTCCAAAGCTCAATGCCGGGAGGTCTGAAATTGAGTTCGACCGATCGATGGGGACAGGCTTTAAGACACGTCATGCAGAGGACACAATCTTTGTTGTCTTGCAGTTGAGCCGGGTGAGAATAAACCGGACAGCCGCCCGTCTCTAGACCTTCGCCCTTTTGAGGCCCGCCTTTGTAACATTGATAAGTTGTGCAGCTAGCCGAACAGATGCCTTGCTGGGCGCGCAGTTCGACCATTGATAGCTTGGCAAATAAGCCATTCATGCCGCCGATCGGGCACAAATAACGGCACCAAAATCGGCGCTCGAACAGCAGCGAAAAAATCACTGCCCCCGCCGTAATCAGCAGCAGTAGACAGCCCGATAGATAAGCCACATTTTCTAGATTCCACAGTTCTTCCCACAGCAAAATCAGGGCAAACATCCCAAACACAAACCAGCCGCCCCACTTTTCGGCTTGTTGTCGGGGCCAGGGTTGAAGCTTGCGGGGATAAAGCCACAGCGAAATCTTTTGGGACAGTTCGCCATAGATCATAAAGGGGCAAACCGCGCACCACAGCCGCCCCACAAACGGAAAGGCTGCTAATATCAGCACCCACCACCATGCCCAAAAGAAATTGAGCATCACATTGAGATCGCGGGTCTGCGGACCCAACATCAGCACTGCGACGACGACGGCAAAAAATCCCAAGGTGAAGCCATAATTCAGGCGATCGGGATACCAAGGGCTGCGAAGAAACTGCCGCAGTTTGGGATAAGCGTTGAGCAGATTGATCCGAAACCGCCGATTTTTGAGACTCGCTGACCAAAAGACTTCCTCGGTTAGCTCTGAGGTTCCGTCTGATTGGGTGAGGGCGCGGGCAATCAGGCTTTGCAACTCGATCGCGTTGCCCGGAAAGTCATAGCCTTGCAGACGACGCAGTGCTTCTGGCGTGATTTTGGGCTTGACAATTCCTCTAGAGCGGCACAGCAAGCTGAGATAATATTCAATTTGAGCCTGAATATCTGCTTTGCGAACTCTTAACGGCGGAATTTTAATGGTGTGTCCGACCAGTTTTCCACGCTCTAATCGCGGCAAAATTTTCTCGGAAGTCATCATGATCCGGGCTTCACACCGTCGCGGAGTTGGGGTCGTGCCCTCGCGATCGAGGGGAGTAAACTCTCCGGTTGCCAGCAGTTGTGCCAATTTTTCCTCTAACTCAGTGGGAATTGCCTCTAAGTTATTGAGCAAAATCGTGCCGTGCCCGATCCAATCTAACAGTCCTGGTTTGTCGCCTCGTCCAAATAGTTCAGCCCCGCTCGGTTGCAGCGTGTTGCAGTTTACTTTAATTATTGGCTCTTTACGATCGCCCGACCCAAAATGAATCAGTGCTGCCGTGTTGTCTTTTTCTAATCCAGGTTCGCCAAAAATCAGCACAGATTGGCGATCGTCAGACGCTTTTTTAATCTCTTGCCGAATTCGCACTGCATAGCGACTGGTGCCGACAATGCCGCGGCTGACCTTGGGCACTATATGGGGACGCAATGCAGCCTGCCGCTCTCGTTCAAAGGCGAGTTGAGATGATACTAGCTCTAACTCGGTTGCCAGATAGCGAGAAAACGTCTGCGAAATCTCTGGGTATTGCTGAGTGAGCGTTAGAAACTCTGCGCGCGGAATCGCCCACATCACACAATCACTGAGGGCAATGATGGTGTCTTCGGCGGCAGCGTTAATGAGTAGCTCTTTGAGATAGACGATCGCACCGGGCAACAAACCCGTCGCTTTGGTAGCTCCCATCTGAGCGCGATAACTCTCAATCCGTCCTGCGTGCAGAATATAGACTGCCGGAGGAAGCGTGTCTTCCAGCACTAACCGCTGATTTTCTTGCACCGATTCTTCTTGAACTGCTGCCGCGATCGCTCTTAATGTTTCGTCTGAGAGCGACTCCAGCACCGTATTTTGCTTTAACCAAGTGATCCGCTCTGTTTGATCCATTGCGCTTTTTAGTCGTGCGATGTTCGACACTCACTGATTATCACGATCGCAGAGTCAACACGCTGCAAAAAGATCAAACTTTACGTAGCAAATTGTAGTCATAAACAACAATAAGTTCCCAATCTGCCTCCCAATCGTGAGCGACTTCAACCGTGTAATTTTGGATGGAGAGAACACAAGTGAGCATATCGGCATTTGCCTCATCTTCTACCACCAAAACTTTCATAGAGCCAACTCCTTTGTAGGCTGATTGCGGTGTCAGGTGGTTGAAATCCCTTACCTGTAACAATGATGGAAAATAATGAAATCAGGATGAAACTATAGTAATAATCGCCTAAAATTCTCGGAAAATCTTTCTAAAGACGTAAATCTTCAGTCGCTCATGCGTTTCTCAGAGTTTGAGTATAACTTGAAAGGTGGAGGGATTTGATCATCTCTTAATCAAGGTGGATTTATGAATAAGAAGTTTTTGGTTTACAGTTTAGTTGGGATACTCAGTAGTGGCGCTGTTGCTGGGTTTGTTCTTGTCAACAGTGAACAGGGTCAGTCATTACCTACATCAGGAAATCCTCAACAACCTAGATCAGTCCGAGTTGATCAGCATTTTATCGAAATGATGATCCCGCATCACCAAGACGCGATCGCAATGGCTGACCTTGCTTCGAGTCGTGCTAAACGCCCAGAAGTTAAGAAAATAGCCGAAGCGATTAAAAAAGAGCAAACTCGCGAAATTCAAGAGATGCACACCTGGTACAAACAGTGGTACGGCAAAGAAGTCCCTGCACATTCAATGACTGACATGGGCATGATGGGAAACCACCACAACCAAGGGCAGGGCACAGGCATGATGGGTCAGGGCAGGATGGGTCAGGGTCAAGGCATGATGAGCATGGCAACCG
>JAYVFW010000056.1:0-6163 GCA_043772715.1 Phormidesmis sp.
CTCTCTGCGCCTGCTATCAACGGTTAATCTACCCTTGACGGTTTAGAGTCTGAAATCAAAAAGCCCTCCACTAAAATGGGGGGCTTTTTGATGAGACGCATTAAAGATTTTGTTCAGCAATCGTCCTCTGGCTTTAACCTATTAATAACTAGTTATACGTTGATGAAACATTTTTCCAGTAATCAAGTCTTTACTTACGAGAAGAAAGGCTTAACTAGTATCGCTACTCTGTAACCTGATGGATTGCAGCTTGATTCGATCTTTTCCATAATGATTAGGCTTAACATGAACGTTTTACTTTTGTATCCTCTCTTCCCTAAAAGTTTTTGGTCATTTGAGAAAACGCTGGCATTGCTTGACCGGAAGGCAATGCTGCCACCCTTGGGGTTAGTCACCGTTGCTGCAATGCTGCCACAAGAGTGGAAGTTTAAGCTAGTCGATCGCAACGTATCTCTGGTCACAGAAGCAGAATGGGCTTGGGCAGATTTAGTCATTCTGTCTGCCATGATTGTGCAGAAAGAGGATTTGCTCGATCAGATTCAAGAAGCAAAGCGTCGGAATAAGCAAGTTGCTGTGGGTGGGCCTTATCCAACCGCATTGCCAGACGAAGCAAAGTTGGCAGGTGCTGATTATTTGATTTTAGATGAGGGAGAAATTACGCTGCCCCTATTTATTGAGGCAATTTCACGGGGCGATCGCTCTGGGATCTTTCGATCGGATGGGGTTAGACCCGATGTGACCCAGACCCCAGTTCCCCGATTTGACTTGCTCGAATTTGATGCTTACGCTGAGATGTCAGTTCAGTTTTCGCGGGGGTGTCCTTTTCAATGTGAATTTTGCGACATCATTGTTCTTTATGGTCGCAAACCTCGAACCAAAACTCCTGGACAACTGCTGGCGGAACTCGATCGCCTTTATGAACTCGGCTGGCGACGCAGCATTTTTATGGTAGATGACAACTTTATCGGTAATAAGCGTAACGTTAAACTCTTTCTCAAAGAACTCCAGCCTTGGATGATAGACCATCACTATCCTTTTTCCTTTGCCACCGAAGCTTCTGTTGATCTCGCACAGGATCAAGAACTGATGGATTTAATGGTGCTCTGCAATTTTGGTGCTGTCTTTTTAGGCATTGAAACCCCAGATGAAGATAGCCTTGCCCTGACCCAAAAATATCAGAACACAAGAGATTCGCTCACTGAAGCGGTGCATACCATTACTCGCACGGGTCTACGAGTCATGGCCGGATTCATCATTGGGTTTGATGGAGAAAAGCCAGGAGCTGGGGCACGTATCGTTAAATTTGTAGAAGAAACATCCATTCCAACAGCGCTGTTTAGTATGCTGCAAGCGCTTCCCGATACGGCACTTTGGCATCGACTTGCAAAAGAAGGACGGTTACGCAGCAAGTCCGCCAACATCAATCAGACTACCTTAATGAACTTCGTGCCAACACGACCTTTAGAAGGCATTGCTCAGGAGTATGTGGAAGCATTTTGGGAGTTGTATGACCCGGAGCGGTTTCTCGATCGTGCTTACCGTCACTATCGCCTTCTAGGAGAGGCAACCTACCCCAACAAGGGCAAAGCGACCCGAAAGAACGTGAATTGGGTCATGCTCCGGGCCCTCTTGACGATTTGCTGGCGGCAGGGCATCGTTCGCAAAACTCGCTGGCAATTTTGGCGCAACCTGTGGAGTATGTATCGTCATAATCCCGGAGGAGTGAGCAGCTATTTGGCAGTCTGCGCCCAAATTGAGCATTTCCTAGAATATCGTCAAATTGTCCGTGATGAGATTGGGGTACAGGTAGATGAGTTTTTGAAGGGAGAAGCTGAACTTCGACAGCAAGACGCTATAAAAGCCGTTGCCTAGAAAATGGCTTCTCACCACTCATTGTGAGAAGCCCAGAAGGGACAAACTCAGTTCCTTCTGGGCTTCTATACAAGGCTTAGATCCTGTCCTCGAAAGTTAGCCTCTTTCTGCAACTCCACAGGTATTTAAATCTTGGAGCGTACGCTCTAAATCGGAGGTCAACTGCTTTGCCGCAAGCTTAGAAGATTGAGAACTGTAATCAGCCACCTTAAGCGGAGCACCAATGCAAACTCTGACCGTTGATCGCCAAGGAACTGAAGGGCAGCTATAAGAGATGTTAATGGGTACGATCTGAATTCCTAAACCATCTTGACTTGCTTCTGATTGCAAAGCTAGACGCGCCAGACCCGGTTGTAGCCGATTGAGCTTGCATGAGCGATTTCCCCGCAAGTCTCCTCCCTCCGGAAAGATTACCAACACCTCCCCATTTTGCAGCAGCTTAACACTGTAACGAAGACTAGCGATCGCAGGATGGTTTGTATTGATCGGAAATCCTCCTAACCGTCTAATAAACCAACCCTGAATTCCCCGCAGTTCGTCTACTGTCACCATAAAGCGTAATGTCCGTCCTGTAATGTCTTGACCTGCGGCGTAGGGCACCATGAAAGCATCCCACCTCGAACGATGAGTGGGAGCTAAGATCACCGGACCCTTCGTCGGCAGATGCTCTCGACCTGATACTTCGATTCGTTGAAAATAAAACGGAAGCAAACCATAGCGCCCGAATGGGTAGACTAGAAAAGCCAACCAAGGTGAGAGACAAGAACTTGTAAAATTCGCCTTTGCATTCATTGGAAGATGGGAAGCGTTTCTACTAGACCCTTTATTCTGCTGGATCATCAAGCAATTTTCATCGACCTGACAGTTTGTTGGCAAAATAACGTCAGCAGCTTTTAGGCACGTGGATGGGCTGTCACAGTCAGAAGAGTGCGTCGGAGTCATGGATTTGAGCCAGATCATGAGCGTAATAGGAAACGCATAGATGCTTCGGGAAGCGGGTGAACGAAGCCTTCTTTTTCAACATAGTAGGTTTTGTAATCCTTGAGTTTTTTAGGAGGACACTTCCATTGGTGGCTATTCTGTGAGCCTACATCGACATTTGTAAGAATTTAGGGATAGGGGTTGACAGACCTAGTGTTGATCCGGTAACCTTACTAAAGTGTTGAAATACGCCCCCATCGTCTAGAGGCCTAGGACACCTCCCTTTCACGGAGGCGACGGGGATTCGAATTCCCCTGGGGGTATGCAGCTAAACGTAAGAAGGGCAAGACTTTTAACGGTCTTGCCCTTCTTCTTTTGTATCTGGTAGATACCGGTGAAGTGTAGTTAGTTAGACTTGATCCAACAGTAGAAACTAGGGCTTTTTCCAGTACGCTAGTTCCTATTGCTGCTGGACTTAAGGGCGCTATGAAGATTGCTACGTGGAATGTTAACTCGGTGAGAATTCGACTAGAACAAATCGTGGGATGGTTGCAAGACAATCCGATCGACGTGTTGTGTCTTCAAGAAACCAAAGTCGTCGATGAGAGTTTTCCGCGATCGGCGTTCACTGACCTCGACTATCAGGTCTATGCATTTGGGCAGAAAAGCTATAACGGCGTAGCGTTGATTAGTCGATCGCCGCTCTCGGATGTCAGAATGGGGATTGGTGCGGTGTTGCCTAATAACGCTGTCGGTGACTTAGATGAACAAAAACGGGTGATTAGTGGAGTTTTAGACGGCGTTCGGGTGGTCAATCTCTACGTTCCAAATGGATCTGCGGTTGGTAGCGACAAATATATTTATAAGCTTCACTGGCTTAAGGTTTTGCGAGAATATTTAGAGGTTTTGCTGCAACAGTCAAAGAATTTGCTGGTGTGCGGTGACTTCAATATTGCGCTAGAAGATTTGGATATTCACGATCCATCGGGGCGCGAGAAGCAGGTGATGGCAACGGATGTTGAGCGAGCAGCGCTGCGTCACGTTCTCGATTTGGGTTTGTCGGATGTGTTTCGCAAATTTAGTCAAGAAGGCGAACAGTTTAGCTGGTGGGATTATCGGACTGGGGCGTTTCGTCGCAATGCAGGCTGGAGAATTGACCATCACTACACCACGTCTGATTTATATGAACGAGCGATCGCCTGCACGATCGATACGGCTCCTCGCAAGCTGACTCAACCGAGCGATCACACGCCAGTGATCGTCGAACTTTCGTTAAGTTAGTAGGAAAGTATCGCGGTTAAAACCTATGTATTTAGTGACTGGGGCAACAGGTGGGTTAGGTCGTCGGATTGTCAGACTCCTACGAGAGCGAGAATTGTCGGTGCGATCGTTTGTTCGGCTGATGTCAAACTATGCCGAGCTTGAGCATCGTGGCTCTGAGGTTTTTATTGGAGATTTGTCTCGTGAACGGGATATACAGAAAGCTGTGCAGGGGGGAGTGCAGTATGTGATTAGCGCTCATGGTGGCGAGGCTGAAGCCATTAATTATCGTGCCAATATTGACTTGATTGATCACGCTAAAGCTGCGGGCGTTGACCATTTTGTGTTTATCTCGGTGTTAGGGGCCGATCGCGGGTACGAAGACGCTCCAGTCTTTAAAGCAAAACGCGAGGTCGAGAGATATTTACAGACCAGTGGGTTAAACTACACCATTCTGCGCCCTGCGGGGTTTGCGTCTAATTTGTTGCCTTTGGCAGAACAGTTTCGACAGACTGGCGTTTATCTTTTGGTGGGCGATCCTCAAAGTCGCACTTCGATTATTAGCACCGATGACTTGGCGAAAATTGCGATCGAGTCAGCTTCTATAGAAGCAGCGTGGAATCAGATTCTACCCGTGGGCGGGGCAGAAATCTTGCAGCGTCAAGAGATTCCTCGCATCTTTGGGCAGATTTTTAATCGAGAACCGATCATCATTAATCCACCTCTACTCGCCTTTGATGCAACTCGTAGTTTGGTCGGCTTGCTCAATCCCAAAAATCAAGAATCATTGGGAACATTGAGAACACTCCTCGCCAATGAGTTTTTCTGCACTCCTGCTGAAACTGAGCGAATTGAATCGCTTTTTAATTTGAAGCTAGAAACGCTAGAAAGCTTTTTGAGACGATATTTGAGCGTTTAATTCTAGATTCCGATCGCCCATCCTAGAGCCATTGCAACGATCGCGCCGATCAGCGTATTCAAGACATTCACAACTTCGTTCGTCATCCAATCAAAGTCTGATTGTAGGGTTGCGCCGATGACGCTTTCTAGATTCGTGGCGATGAATGCCGCTATGATGCACAGCCCAACTGCGATCGGGCTAATCATTCCGACTGCCCAAGCGACGACCGCGATGGCGATCGAGGCCACAATTCCTGCTAGGGTGCCTTCTAAACTGACGGCTCCTTCCGTTCCGCTGGGCACAGGTTTTAGAGTCGTGATCAAAAAAGTCCGTTTACCGTAAGCTTTGCCCACCTCACTGGCGCAGGTATCTGAGAGTTTTGTGCAGAAACTTGCCACATATCCCAACAGCAGTAAAGGAATCAATTTTTCGCCTTGACCGACGAGTGAAATGAGCAGAACGCCTAACGCGCAGACCGTAGCGATCAGTGCCGATCCCCAAACGTTCTCTGGTCCGCGTGCGCCCGATCGTTTCTCGGCGATGCCCATCGCTTCTTTTTGCGCTTTGCCAACAAAGGTGATGCCCGACCCCACTAGGAAATAGAACCCAACCACGAGATAACCCTGCCAGCCCAAACTGCCCCAGACAATTACACCCAAGATCCAGGCGTGACAGATGCCTGCCGGAGTCAGGAGTTTTTTAGGAGCCAGCCCCACGATCGCCAGCAAAACGGTGTTAAGTGCGATCGCGATTAGCCAGGGAGTCAGAAAAGGTGAAAGCATCAGCAAGCCTAAAAATTCGCCATAATTTATTTTGACACCTAACCCTGCTGATCCTATGTCTCCTACTCTTTTTCACCTCACCTTTCCCATCACAAATATTGCTCAGACAAAAGAATTTTATGTAAATGGATTGGGGTGCCAACTAGGTCGAGAAAATTCTCAGGCTGTGATCCTCGATCTATATGGTCATCAACTGGTTGCCCACATGACCCACGAGCCATTGAAACCCCAAAATGGCATTTACCCAAGGCATTTTGGGCTGGTTTTTACCGCTGAAACAGACTGGAAGGCTTTGTTAGAAAGGGTTGAGATCAAGCGACTAGCGCTTTATCAGCAGCCTAAACAGCGCTTTGTCGATACGCCGTTAGAACATCGAACTTTCTTTCTAGCTGACCCGTTTGATAACTTGATGGAGTTCAAATTTTAT
>JAYVFW010000057.1:0-19627 GCA_043772715.1 Phormidesmis sp.
ACTTGAGAGGCTGAAAAAAGATTTTTCTATCTTCTGACATGAGTGGCAAAGTTTTGCGATCGGGTCGGTGATAACGTGCGAGCTTTGAGAATGGCAGCCCCTAAAAAGGCGTAAGACAAAATTCCGACGAGTGCCAAAACAAAAGGACTGACCGACCCGATCGCATTCCACAGAGCGTGTAAGCTAGCCGCCGAAAGGTAGCCGATCCCCAAAATAGCTGCACTTTGTTTAGGCTTCAAAACGCTCAACCCAATAAAATAGCCAAAATAGCCGCTATAAGCCATGTGTCCTGCAATAGAGCCTAACAGACGCGGAATCAGCAGTTGCAGCCCCATAAGCTGCCTGGGCCCGTCGCCAATCTGCAACGTTGTGTTTTGAATGATGTCGGGCACATATTGCCCCAGAGTTTCTAGCAGGGTAAAACCTACGGCAGAAGCCGCTCCTAATAAAATGCCGTCGAGGGGTTCTGAGATGCCAACCTGCTCTTTCCACGGAGTTGGAAGTAGCCGTCCTAAAATATAAAATCCTAAAAGCGGCAGGGCTTTGAGTAGCTCCTCCATTAGCCCTGCACCAAAAAACATCCGAATCAGTAACACCACAAAATTCATCGGTTCTCCTGCTTCAGGTACTTGCCCCGGCAAGACCTGTCTAAACAGCACGAGGAACAGGGGCAACACCGGGCTTCGCAGCAATAGCACTGTCGTCAACCCAGCGCTCAACAGCACCCACCAGGGTTTGTGCTTACCGCAAAGTCGGTAGACAAAATAGTAAGCAGCCAGGGCAATATAAGTGGCTAATAAAAGGTTAAATAGAACTGCATTTCCAACGGCTACAAACAAGCTGACCACAAAGCCAATTGTGATCATGGCGGGGGCAAGATAGGCTTTTTGGTGCAGATCCAGCCCTGCCGAAGCGATCGGAAAAAGCTGCGTAAACGTAACAGAATTTCTAGGAACTCGTGGCAAAAGTGGGACTGGCTTAATTGCCCCTACAGTCTGGCTGACAACAGGAGGTGAAGGACTGGGGACACAATAGTCAAACACAAACTCAGGACCATTGTGACCCAATGACACTCGATCGCCCCCATTTAAAACCCTGCACCCTCGCAGCCGTTTGCCGTTTAGATAAGTGCCATTCGAGCTATTGAGATCACACACCCACCAGGTAGGTCGTCCGTTTATAGTGGTGGCGGTTGGGCGAATCTCAACATGATGACGCGAAACCGAGCCATAGACAGCCGAATCGAGAACAACTTGGCAACGCGGGTCACGCCCGATCGCCATAATTTGTTCAGTAGAAAGGGAATAGGTTGGCTGTTTTTGTGCAGAAAGGCTTCCACTAGGCAATTGTTGCAGTGAAGCGATCACAGGGGGTTTGCCCGTCATTGTTCGCGGATTTTAGCGGATGTCATGAGCCAGAGGCACCCGGTAGAAGAGGTTAGGCTATCGGTAGTATAGAAAACATTTCATGCATAATCCTGAACCCTGTTTGGTTAAAGCATGAAGTTTGAGTGAAGAATTTGCCACTCAATAATCAGTTGAGATTATTTTTGGTTTGCTTTGGTGTCCAAGACGGCAGTGTAAAAGAAAATTGCCGTGAGCGGCACACTGATGGCAAGAATAATTCCGGTTGTCAGCCCGCCAAGCTGAGGGCTGCCAGACGACAACTCAAAGACCGAACCGACAGCGGCGATCGCTGCCACACACGACCCGCCTAAAAACACACCACTTTTTGGAGTCACGGGATTTTTTCCCCTAATATTTGATAATTCTAAGGTTTAACTTTAAGCGATCGTGGATCAAATAATATCGGTTACTGGCAGTGACAATGGGCACAGCAGTGCCATGCCCGGACTGGCTCCTAAGCGATCGGTTTGACCGCATGAGCCGAAAAGCCTCGCTTGGTGAGTTCTTGAGTCAGAGCCAGCTTATTTTCGACGCGATCAACAAACAGCACCCCGTTTAAGTGATCGATTTCATGCTGAATGGCACGGGCAAGCAACCCGGTAGCGCTGATGATCTGTGGGCGACCATGCTCGTCTTTGAAAGAAACGTCGATCGCTTCTGGGCGCGTCACATCTAAATAAACGCCTGGAATGCTCAGACAGCCTTCTTGCCCGACCTCAAGGTCAAGACTCGATTTTTTGATCACCGGATTGATCAAGATCAGAGGCGGAGTTGCCGCGTTTTCGGGGTCACAGTCTACAACAATTAGCTGCTTATTGATTGCCACCTGCGGAGCCGCTAACCCGATGCCGTCTTCGCTATACATGGTTTGCAGCATCTCCCGCACTATCTGCCGAATCTCAGCATCAATTTTTGAGACGCGCTTGGCGGGTTGACGCAAAACCCGATCGCCCAGTTGGTAAATCTCTAGAGGTGGCTTCGCTAACTTTTTCTTCTCAACCAAAACTTCAGAAGTCATGGACTTAATTTCTCAACAATATGAAGGTCGAACTGATTCCGCTTTAAAATCTATCTTAACGAATTCTGGCGACTCCCCCAAATGTTCTACTGTGTACACACAAGTCTTCTAATCCGTCATCGCCGAGATCTTCGCCCCCTAAATCCCCCACTCGTGGGGGACTTTGAGCCGAGACTCCAGTTTCAAAGTCTCCCAAAATGGGGGATTTAGGGGGCTGAAGCCGACTGCAACGCAGCGACGAACGACTTGTGTGGACACAGTAGCCCAAATGTTAGAGATTTTATGTTTGATGTCACCCAAGTTTTTTAGGAGCTTTGCCAACTTGGTGATAAAAGATAACGAGACGACCAAAATTTGGGGATGACGTGTGTTTCGTTTTTTGACAAAGTTGGATTATTTGGGACGAGAAACGCTGCTCGGGCTGCGTCGCGGTGGCTGGATGAATTGGGCAGCTATTAGCACGGTGACAGTGCTGCTGTTTCTATTTGGCATGGGTTTGCAGGCTTCTTGGCAGCTAGAAGGCTTGCTCAATCAGGTGGGCAGTCAGCTAGAGGTTTCGGTGTATTTAGAAACCGGGGTCGATGGCGCAACCCTAAAACCTGTGGTGACAAAGTTTCCAGAAGCTGAGGCGGTGAAGAATATTCCTAAAGAAGAAGCTTGGGCAAACCTGGTCAAAGATTTGGGCATTTCTGATCTCAAAGATGCCGATCGCCAGCTTGAAGGCAACCCTTTAGTAGACGAACTCAAAGTCAGGGCTAAATCTTCAGCGTCGGTTCCCCTTCTGGCTAAAAAGCTAAAGAAGTTACCAGGGGTAGAAGACGTGCAGTATGTAGACGAAGCCGTTAAGCGCATCGCTCAACTCAATCGCGGATTAAACTGGCTGAGTTTGATGATTACCGGGTTGTTGACGCTGACGGCGATCGCCGTGATTAGCACCACCATCCGCCTGATCGTCATGGCACGTCGCCACGAGATCGAGGTGATGCAGCTAGTCGGGGCCACCTCAAGCTGGATTTATTTGCCTTTTATCTTGCAGGGCGTAGTGTTTGGAGTGGTAGGCGCAACGATCGCCTGGGGCTTTATTCGAGCCGTCGAACAGTTTTTGATAAACTTGCTAGCGCAGCAGCCAGATTTTGTACAATTCTTAGCAACGGATCTGTCAGTTCGTCCGATCGACGCGCTAGCTCTGCCGCTCATATTATTGGGGTTCGGTGGCTCAGTGGGTCTGTTAGGCAGCCTCTTTGCAGTCCGTCGTTTTGCAACTCGCTAATTCAACATGATGAAATCTCAATGGGACTGTTTTCTCCAAAATCTAGGCGAGTGGCAAGGTTTGTTTACGCAATTCTCGCCACGAGGAGAAATTCTCAGCGATACGCCATCTTTGCTGTCTCTAGAAGGACTAGACAACAACCAGAAGGTGCGCCTGACGCTGCGCCGCGAGGGTAAAGAAGATCTCGTGGCGGAATATTCGACGATCGGCGGCGGACTGAGATTCTGTGAAAACGGGGCATTCTCTCAGGGGTCAATGCAGTTTGCGCCCCATACCCAATTTGGGGCAGAGTTGGCTTTGCTGCATGACGATCGTCGCCTCCGTCTAGTGCAGTTGTTTAACAAAGAGAGTCAGCTTGAGCAATTAACGCTAATTCGAGAGCAGCGAGTTGGAACCAATGCGCCAGAGCAACCGCTTTTGACGGTGGATAATCTCGTAGGCGAGTGGAGCGGTGAAGCGGTGACGATTTATCCTGACGGGCGATCGCCCGACTCATATCAAACATCCTTAAAGCTGTATCGTGAAGGGAGCGATCGGCTCGTGCAAGAATTATCGTTTGGGGGAGAGAGGACGATCGCTTCAACGGCAACGATTCATGGTTCGGTTCTATCATTTGAGCAGATACAAGTGCTGTTGTTGCCGGGTGGGGCTTCTTCGACGTGCCCAGTGCAGATTAAGTTGGGTCAGCCGTTGTTTTTAGAAGTGGGTTGGTTACTTCAGCCCGATTTGCGTCAACGTCTAATCCGCCGCTATAGCGATAAAGGAGAATGGGTGAGCTTGACTTTAGTGACCGAAAGGAAAACGTCTTAAACCCTATGGACAACCCTGAAGAAAATCTCAAATTGCCTCTTTGCCCTCGTGTGACGAAAGCCGTCGCGCTTAGAGTTCCAATTGATGTGTTGGAATCGCTCAAAAGAGTTGCAGAGAGTCGAGATATGCCTTTAGAAGTGCTGCTGAGGCTCTATATCGGGCAAGGATTGCGGCAAGATTTGACTAAGTTTTTTTCTGAACGGGTGCTAGAAACCATTGAGTCGGAAGAAATTTCAACGATTTTACAGGAGATTCAAGCTGAAACGGCTCAGTGAATGCTCCTGTATAGCGACACAGATTTGAGAATTTGCAAGGTGTGCAGAAAATACCCATCTTTGTAAAGCTTTAACGAATCGCGCCATTGTAAAGCACCGTTGTTTTAAAGTCGGCTTTGTCTACTTGCACTTCAGTCTCTACAAAGGGAGTGTCAGAACCCGGAGCGCTTCCTTTGAAGGTAAATAGCCAGAAGTCGCCTTTATCAACGTAAGGAGATTGGGCTGCCGAGCTGTGCATCGATCGCTCTGCTCGATAAAAGCCAAGCCCACCATTTTCCGATTCACCTGCTTGACGGGCGAGATTTTTGGCGCGACTGAGTGCCTCGATCTCTTTAACTCTAGCTTGAACAACCGGATCGGTGAATTGGGCACGCGCGATCGGACTCACAACAAACGGAAACATCAACACGGTTAACAAAATCAAATATGGCATATTCAAAAAGCTCCACAGAATTGTTTTAATGAATTTGATGAATTTGCTCGAAACGATCGACAATCACATCAGCCTTTGCCAACTGATCGGGGTGAGTGCCGCCCCAAGTCACCCCTACACTGGCGATCGCGCCGCCTCGTCTCGCCAGTTCAATATCGGCACTAGAGTCTCCAATCACTAGAGTAGCGGCAGGAGACACGTTTAACGTTTGACACGCCAGATGCAGCAGCCGTGGGTCGGGTTTGCTCAGTCCGTTACAACTGCCCATCTGCACCTGAAGATAAGCCGCGAGATCATAGAGGTTGACAAAATCTTGTACGTTTTCTGCGGTGTCAGCAGAGAGAATGCCGACTTTGAGATTGGAACTCGCTAAGGATTTGAGTAACCGAATTGCCCCTTCAAAAAGCGGAGTCAGTTCAGCTTTGCGGGGGAGGGCGCGATCGGCATCCAGTAAGGCCGTGTGAGCGATCGTTTTTGCCTCGATCCAGTCTCGCCCGGTTGCGGCAATGCAGGCAGCCGTTGCAATCTCATCTTCTTGGCGAGTCGAAACGGCAATCAATCCGACGGGGTTGACTCGCCCATCCACCCATCCGAATGTCTTCAATAAAGACTCTTTGACTCCGGGCACTTGAGCTTCGACAAAGCGCGATCGTTGCAGCGCCAAAGCGATTAAAAAATTACGAGAGTCGGCTAACGTTCCATCTTTGTCGAAAAGAATTGCCTCGACGTTATAGAAAGTTTTGGCACCACACTGAATCGTCGCCATAGCATTTGTGATCAGGGTCAATAAAAAAGAGGGGCGTTACTCCCTCTTTTTGGTGAATCAATGAGTAGCGCGGCAACTATTCGTCGATCGCAGGAACCAACTCTTCGACTGCTTCAACGGGAGAAACTTCTGCCTCTTCTTTCGCAGAAGGAACATCTTCAACCACCGCTTCAACTGGAGGAATTTCTGCCTCTTCTTGTGCAGAAGGAATATCTTCAACCACCGCTTCAACTGGAGGAATTTCTGCCTCTTCTTGTGCAGAAGGAATATCTTCTTCAACCACAGTCACCTCTTCGGCAACTGCTGCCGGAGCGCTACCCTGCTGATTGATCTGCATCTGTTCACGATATTTTGCTGCCATTTCTTCAGCTTTCTCGTAAACCACCTCAGGGTTTTTCACCATGTCTCCGGGTTCAGGCTCTAGCTGCTTAGTGGACAGCGAGATCCGACCGCGTTCGGCATCAAGATCGATGATCATCACCTTCACCTCATCATTGACGTTAAAGACGCTGTGAGGCGTGTCAATGTGATCGTGAGAGATTTCTGAGATGTGCAGCAGACCGCTCACGCCGCCGATGTCGATAAACGCACCATAAGGCTTGATGCCCCGCACCGTGCCGATCACGACTTCGCCCACTTCGAGGCGGTTCATCTTGCGCTCAACGAGGGCACGACGATGGCTGAGAACTAGACGGTTACGCTCTTCGTCTACTTCTAAAAACTTCAAGGGCAACTCTTCGCCCACCAATTCTTCTTTGGGTTTGCGAGTGCTGATGTGAGAACCCGGAATAAACCCGCGCAAACCTTCAATGCGAACCAGGGCACCGCCTCGGTTGGTTGCAAACACGAGCGATCGCACTGTGGCATCTTCAGCTTGAAGTTGCCGAACGCGCTCCCAGGCGCGCATATATTCAATGCGGCGAATGGAAAGAGTTAACTGCCCGTCTTCATTTTCGTCTGCCAGAATGAAGAATTCGCGCGTTTCGTTAGACTGCAACACTTCTTCAGGGTTGTCAATGCGGTTGATTGACATCTCCTGGATAGGAATGTAGGCGGCAGTTTTAGCGCCGATGTCAATCAGAGCGCCTCTTGGCTCTAGACTAAATACGGTCCCGGCGACGACATCACCAGGGCTGAAGTGATAGTCGTATTTGTCGAGCAGCGCTGCAAAATCTTCGTGAGTAAAGCCGACATCAATAGTTAAAGTGTTCTGATTGACCATGCTGATAGTTTCCCAGTGGTATCTCCGTAAGGGTTCGCCTCCTGTCGATGCGATGCACAGAATAATCGTGTGCAGCCTACACCTCCACCTCTCCACCATTGTAAGAGATTTGCTTTGAACAGACTAAGAGTTTAGAAGCATCATCATAACGCAACCCGGTTCCCTCTTCACACCTGAATATTTCTGAATCAGGACTTACGCAAACCTTGGAGGTTTGCGTAAGTCCTTGAATATTTGCGGGGCTACACTACCAGATTCAACAGCTACAGGGAGAATCAGTGCAGACGATCGAGATATCGCTCAAGCTCAAAAAACTTCAGCAGTGACGCTAGCGGTGTGGTTTCAGCCGTGGGCGTAACGGCTGCGATCGTTTCAATGGTCTTCGGAGTCAAATATCGAAACACGTCACGGGTCAGCGTTAAACGCACATCTTCTGGCAGCCCTGCAACTTCAGCCTCAAGCCTTGCGACCCGGCTTTTGGCAAAGTTGACCTGAAAGCGACACCGTTTGAGTAAACGCTGTTGAATATTTTGATAAAGGGAATCATTTGACTCTAAGCGATAAATGCTGCCATCTAAAAGCAGTGGAATTACGTCTAGGTTTTCTTCTAAAAATAAAAGACTTCCTTCCTGGTTATAAACGTCTAGCCCATCGATTCCTAACGCATTGATATCCGCTAGGGCAAGAATGCGCGCTACGATCGAGACAGGCGACTTAAAATCATATAAATCAGCCTGATAGATTGCTTGCTCAATCGGGTCGTAGGTGCAGATCGTTGCCCCGATCGCTTCTTGAATGATCGCGATGTCATTGTCGGTGACGATCGCCGAGCTATTAGAGCTGTGTTCTCGCAATTGCTGATTTAATGCGTGAATATAATCTAGCAGCCGCTCGATCGTGGCGCGTTCACTCACGCCCGGTTCTCGCCGCCGCGACGAATGCTTGTCAGGTTGGTCAACAAACACCTGAACGACATCATGAGCGGTCACGCACAAATCAAGCAGCAACTCGATGCGAGAAAGCTCAAAAGATTTCCCCTGTCGCGATAGCGTCTCTAAAAACGGGTAGACCGCCTGAAAGATCTGGGTAGACCGCCGACTAACATTTTCTAAATGGTCGCGCGTGTGATAATAAAGCTGCTTTTGAATCACTTCTCGATCGAATTCTTGCAACGCAAACGCCTTAACGTGATCAATGCTCTCATCAATGCTTTGAGGAAGCTTTAATAAATCATCTGAAAAGTAAACGAACGATCGTGAAGAGTCTTGATTCATGAACGCAGATTCTGCTTATTGCAGTCGAAAAATGCTGCCATCAGGCTCGCTATTCTTGATTGTCTACTGAGGACTGGCGAAGATTGTCTATCGTCAGATAGAGTTAATTTTAGCGCTTTTAGATAGAGGCTTGACGACCATTTTTAAGTGACTCGGCGGCACGATCGTCAACCCGCGACGCACAGGTTTAATCGGCTGGCGACTCGCTAACTCTAGATCGGATTGCGACAGGGTAAGCGTAGCGTAAAGCAACTACCTTGAGCAACGTTAGATTTTACTGTAATCTCACCGTCATGAAGCTGTGCCAGTTTTTGAGAGAGCGCTAGCCCTAATCCGGTGCCATCATATTTACGATCGAGTCCGCTAACAAGCTGCTGAAAGGGCTGAAACAGCAGCGCCTGGTCTGATGGGGCAATGCCGATGCCAGTATCAATCACGGCAAATTCAATATCGTGATCAGATTGGCTGACTCGCAGCGTCACCGAACCCGACTCAGTAAATTTGATGGCGTTTGACAACAGATTGATCAAAATTTGTTTCAAGCGGCGTTTATCGACCACGCAGATTGTTACCTCTGATGCAAAGGTAAGGATGAGTTCCAACCCTCGATTGGCTGCCCACGCTTGCAGCAAATCTGAGCAAGATTGACACACCTCTACGACTGAAACCGTTTCTAGCTCTAGTTCTTCTCGACCTGCTTCAATTCTCGCTAAATCTAAAATCTCGTTGATCAGCGTCAACAAATGATTACCAGAGGCAGAAATCGTTTCGAGATATTGCCGCTGTTTGTCGGTCAGCGAACCAAATAGCTGTTGCAGCAAGACGCTAGAAAACCCTAGAATGCTGGTCAACGGCGTTCTCAATTCGTGACTCATGTTTGCCAAAAACTCACTCTTGGCGCAGTTTGCAGCTTCTGCAATCAACTGCTGCTCTTTAAGGGCTTGAGTCCGATCGTGTACGAGTCGCTCAAGGTTTTGATAGCTTTGAGCATTGTGGAGGGCGATCGCCGCATTTTCAGAAATTTGTTCTAGCAGGCGAATTTCACTGGGACTAAAAGCGCGGTGAACGGTTGTGGTATGTAGGGATAGAGTGCCATAGAACTGGCTGCGGATCAGGATGGGCACACGAACGATCGAAAGCGTCTGCGATCGCTTGACCAGGGCGATCCGCGTTGGGGAGTTAAAACAATCGGCATAGTTGAATGCCTGAAACGGCTCCTGCTGCCAGACATCGGCATCGGGGTCAGTGCAATCGAACCACTCTGATAGCGGTGAGCTGCCTCCTAGCATGGAGACAACTTGCGGGGTGACTCGCCACTCTTTGATCACTTCGACCTGTTCTGCTTCAATCTGCCAAATCACGACGCGATCGACCTTTAAGTTTTCTCCGGTCAGCCGCACGATTTCTTGCAGCACCCAGTCTGGCTCAAGCTGAGAGTTGAGCGATCGACTGATGTGATTGAGCAATTCTTCCTGCCGCGCCTTGTATTGAATGCGGCGATAAACCTGCATTCGTCGGGTGATGACAGCTCCGAGCAGCAGAGCAGTCTGGGAGATGGTCAGCATATAAAACTGGATTTTTGCGAGAGCGATGTCTATGTGAGAGGCTTGCTCTTGCAAAGACTCTATATAGCCAGACCCCACATTGATTAGCAAAATGCTGATCGTCGCGGCGGGCAGTCCATAACGCACCGTCAGCCAGAGCATTGGCAAAAACGCAATATAGGCAAAACTGGGGCTGCCATCAATGCGTATCCCAAACCCAACCCAGATTCCTAGCAATAGAGCGCTTGCTTCTGCGGTTCGTTCTAGCAAGACCCGCAGTGTAAGATGAGGCAATCGCAACCGTCGCTGTGAGATCACCGATCGCAGCCACGGCACTACGCAAACCAGGAGAAACGGAGCGAGCGACGCAATGCCAATGCTGTCTCCGATCCAAAAATGCAGCGTGTAGATTTTCCAATCTGACCAGGAGACGATGCCTGAGATCGCCAGGTTAGCCACTCCCAAAATAGCCAGTGCTAGCGGGGCAATCAGCGTCGCGACGACTCCAAACCGCACCACATCTCGAAACCGACTGAGGCTAGAATCAACTCTTAGCCATCGGCTGAGAAAAATATTTGCTCCGCCATAAACCGCAGCGCTGAGTAAAGCATAGATCAGCCCATGAAACCAAGAAATGTTGATGGGAGGAGTCAACCAAACATCAATCAGCGAGACCAGAAAAAGCGCTGGCAGATAGCGCAAGCCAAACACCTGCAATAGAACAAAATTGAGCGCAGGCGGTGGGTAAAACAACGAAACTTCTGGCGCGGTTTCAAAGATCACTGCGGCTCGGTCTAATGCCAGCCAACTGAGGGTGTAGACCCCGACGATCGCCAGCGATCGCGCCACCGCTACAACTTGCTGCACTAACCCGCTCGATCGCATCTTTTGTTCTTTCACGCCTGTATCAGCCACAATTTGCCCTGACCATCATCAGCAAAGCTGACCGTTCTAATGGTCAATCTACTCCGAATGTTCTTCCTCTGCTTCAGCAATGGTTCGTTTTGTAGCAAAGCCGTCGAGAATGATGCCTCGAACGATGGTCACTTCTGCATCTAGACTTTTGGCGTGATCTTCGTATTTTGTTGCCGCGGTTTGTAAATTGTAATTTCTCATTCGCTCAGACATTTGACGCGAGAATGTGACTTTTTCCTCCATTGCTCGAACAGCCGACCACAAAGCATTTTCAATATTCTGAGTTTGTTCTGATAGAAACACATTCGCCGTGAAAGAGTGCCCGATGTGACAGCGAAACCGCAGGGGTTCTTCTTTGCCAATTTGCCAGATGCTGCCGTTGCATTCAGGGCAAGTGTAAGTCGTCCGAGTTCCGATCTCTTCTACATTCTCTAAAAACTCTTGGGTATTCATACCCTGTTCGGCAATCTTAGATTCGACTTCGATTTCTTCGGTCACGGTGGGTTTCTCCTCAACCGCAGGTTGATTCGACAACTGCACTAACATCTCTGGGATTTTTGCAAGCGGCAGGCAGTGATCGACCTTCACATAGCGCAAAGCACTTTTGACCATGCTGGGATATTCTGCTTCATTGGGGTCTTGAACGATCGCCACTCCGCCCAATTTTTTGACGGCTTGCAATCCTACGGTGCCATCATCTAGATAGCCCGTCAGCACCACACCGACCACCCTGGAACCATAAGCGCGAGCGGCTGAACGAAATAACGCATCGATCGCGGGTCGGAATCGGTTTTCTTGAGGTCCGCGCACGACGCGCATCAAGCCTTGATTGACCAACAGGTGATAATCGGGCGGCGCGACATAGATGTGCCCTTTTTGAATAGCCTCGCCATCTGCCGGGTGAGATGCCGGGAGAGAGCTTACGTCGGCAAGAATTTTAGGAAGAACGCTGGGCTTATCGGCTGCGAGGTGCTGAACAATAAAAAGCACAGCAGCAATGTCAGCAGGCAGAGCGCTGACGATCGCGCCTAGTGCTTTGAGTCCACCGGCCGAAGTTCCAATCACAATAATGTCGTGTCCAGGCATAAATTCCTGTTCTGGGTGAGGGCAGACCAATATTATCAATTAGGACTTACATTTTGACCAAAACCTCGGAGGTTTGCGTAAGTCCTAAATGTCTTTTGAATGGTTTAGCGCAACTTATCCAACTGTTACTGTGTTAGCTCATAGAACCAGGTTAAAGAGCCGATCAAGTACTTCTTTAGTCAACTTGTAATTTACGGCACAAGATTCTAACGTTAAGCCAGAAGTATTCGTGACACTTATGGCAATTAAAGAAAAACCGACACCGCCTCGCCCTCGCTTAATTGCGAACATCCTACTAGCCGTATCGGGCGTATTCCTACTCGTGAACTTGTTTTTGCCAAATTTGTTTGGCGCTGAAGTTCCGGCTGTGCCTTATAGCCTGTTCATTCACCAAGTGCAGGAAGGAGAGGTCAACCAGGTTTCGATCGGTCAAAATCAAATTCGCTATCAGCTAAAAACTGAGAACGCTACGCCAGGGCAAGTGTTTACAACCACTCCCATTTTTGACTTAGAATTACCCAAACTTTTAGAAGCAAAAGGCGTTGAGTTTGCAGCCACTCCACCGGCTAGAAATGGTTGGTTTACAAGTCTACTTGGGTGGGTAGTGCCGCCGCTGATCTTTGTGGCGATTTGGCAGTTCTTTCTAGCACGGAACACAGGTGGCCCACAGGGAGCATTGTCGATCGGCAAAAGCAAAGCCAAAGTCTACGTTGAAGGTGAATCTGAAAAAATTACGTTTGCAGATGTTGCAGGCGTAGAAGAAGCAAAAACCGAGTTAGTTGAGATTGTTGATTTTCTCAAAACTCCAGCCCGCTATCTCGCGATCGGCGCTCGGATTCCCAAAGGCGTGTTGTTAGTGGGGCCGCCCGGAACTGGGAAAACGCTCTTAGCAAAAGCCGTTGCGGGAGAAGCCGGAGTTCCGTTTTTCAGCATTTCGGGGTCTGAGTTTGTAGAACTGTTTGTGGGGGTAGGGTCTTCACGAGTTCGCGATCTGTTTGAGCAAGCGAAGAAGCAAGCTCCTTGTATTGTGTTTATTGACGAACTCGACGCGATCGGCAGATCTCGCAGCAGCAACGGAATGTATGGCGGAAACGATGAGCGAGAACAAACGCTCAATCAACTGCTCACCGAAATGGATGGATTTGCGGCAACTGATGCCACCGTAATTGTGTTAGCTGCAACAAACCGTCCTGAAGTTTTAGATCAAGCCCTTTTGCGTCCGGGTCGGTTTGATCGTCAGGTATTGGTAGATCGCCCTGATCTAGCGGGTCGTGATGCCATTCTCAAAATTCATGCTCAAAAAGTGAAGCTGGGCCCCGATGTTGATCTCAGAGCGATCGCCACTCGCACCCCTGGTTTTGCCGGAGCCGATCTGGCCAACCTGGTGAACGAAGCGGCACTTTTGGCGGCTCGAAATCAGCGTCAGACCGTGGCTCAAGAAGACTTTGCCGAAGCGATCGAGCGAGTAGTGGCCGGACTTGAGAAAAAGAGCCGCGTGCTCAACGAAACCGAGAAGAAGATTGTGGCTTATCACGAAGTCGGTCATGCCTTAGTCGGCGCATTAATGACAGGCAGTGGTCGAGTCGAGAAGATCTCGATCGTGCCACGAGGCATGGCGGCACTAGGCTACACGTTGCAACTGCCCACTGAAGATCGCTTTTTGCTGAATGAAACCGAACTGCGGGGTCAGATTGCGACGCTGTTAGGCGGACGATCGGCCGAAGAAGTGATTTTTGGCAGCATCACGACGGGCGCTTCCAACGATCTGCAACGCGCCACCGACTTAGCCGAGCGCATGGTAACCACTTATGGCATGAGCAAAGTGTTAGGTCCATTAGCCTATCAGCAAGGACAACAAGCCATGTTTCTGGGCGATGGTGCGTCCAATCCTCGGCGCATGGTGAGCGAAGACACGGCAAAGGCGATCGATATCGAAGTCAAAGAGATCGTAGACACAGCCCACGAACACGCGCTCGCCATTCTACGAGAGAATCAAGCATTGCTGGAAACGATCGCATCTCAACTGCTCGAAACTGAAGTGATCGAAGGCGCAACATTACATGACCTGTTGGGCAAAGTTCAGTCTCCAAGCCAAGTTACTGAACCAAGCAAAGTTGCTGTGTGATCCCTAAGCCGCAACGAACAAAAGTCCCCTTTTAAAACATCCTCTTAAAGGTGTTTCAAGCCGTCGCTATGGTCAAGCTGGGCACCCTAAGCCTCATGGTAAAGATGCTCTTTGGAGTCCTAGCTATTTTGTTAGCTCCGTTGGAGGTGCCCCTATAGAAGTACTTAAACAGTACATTAAAGAGCAAGAAACCCCGTCCTAGAAAGACGGGGTTTTTGACCCATTCTTCTGATAAAAAGCATGGTGTCACATTACTCCTTGTAAAACAAACGAGTAAGCTGAACCAAAAGTAAAGATTGGCTGGTTTGCCTTAACAAAATTATTCCCTGGCGAAATCGCGCGCTCCGACAGATTAATCAATTTCCTAAGAGCGTAATTCAGTTTTCACATCCAAAACACCCTTCACTGAGTGCGATACTAGAGAACTCAAGTCTTCGTTGATCAGCCTGAATTTTTTACCAAACGTAAAGCGACTCTGAGCTATGTCCACCCCGATCGCAAACCGATTCTCCTCGATTTTGAGAAGCCCCTCGCAGAGCTAGAATCTCGCATTGCTCAAATTCGTGAGCTTGCGGAAGAAAATGATGTCGATGTAACCTTCTGAAATGATTTAGAAGTTTCAAATAGAATTGGGCGTTGCTGAATACAGAGATGAATTGCCCTCCTCACGAAGTGGGGCGAAGTTCTCGCTAACCCTTCCCCTTGGAGAGAGGAGATAGAACTCTTGTCCCCTCTCCTTTTGGGAGAGGGCTAGGGTGAGGGTAAATTCAGGTGTCTATACTTTGATTCAGCAACGTCCAGAATGGTTTGTGTGGGGTGGATCAGAGGGTTCACCCCGTTTTTGTATTTGAGCGACCCAAGTGGTCTAACGATGAGAATCATTGAATAAACTGATAGTTAAAGACTTGTGTAATAAGTTTGGCTCATTGTTAAATAGAATTGCCCAGCGATCGAGACTTACACTCTTTATGCAGAACACAGAATCCTCCTCAACTTCTTGGATTAAGACGCTGAATCGAAGCACTTTAGTTCGGGCTTTAGAAACCGTTCAAGATTGCATCGTGGTTTCTTTGTGCCTTGGTCTGTTTTGCGTCATGGTAGTTCAGCTTAGAGACCTGTTTATTTCTCTGCTGCCTCCCCTAAACTTTCGAGAAGTCACCGCAGACATTTTGTTTTCGCTGATTTTGGTTGAGCTATTTCGGCTGCTGATCATTTATCTGCAAGAACAACGAGTGTCGATCGGCGTGGCGGTTGAAGTGGCGATCGTGTCAGTCTTGCGAGAAGTGATCGTGCGCGGGGTCTTAGAAGTTGCATGGCCTCAAGTATTGTCAACCTGTGCATTTTTAATAGTGATGGCACTGCTGTTAATTGTGCGGGTTTGGCTGCCCCCTACTTTTAGCGGCGTTGATCCCGAACGACGAATTGCTGAAACCTATCAGGTCAATCAAGAAAAGATCACGATGAATGGACATTAGGCGTTGTGATCTTTGCGGGTTGTCGGTAGGCTAGAGCCTAGTCTTCACACCTTAGATAACCCGTGCTGAGTGCGATACTAGAAAGCTCGACTCCTTGATCAGCCTGAATTACTAAACGCAAAGCGCCCCTGAGCTATGTCTACCCCCGATCGTAAACCGATTCTCCTCGATTTTGAGAAGCCCCTCGCAGAGCTAGAATCTCGCATCGCTCAAATTCGTGAGCTTGCCGAAGAAAATGATGTCGATGTGTCTGAGCAGATTCGTCACCTTGACGCAAAGGCAGTACAGCTTCGTCAAGAGATTTTCAGCAGCTTGTCAGCAGCCCAGCGTTTACAAGTCGCTCGACACCCGCGCCGACCCAGCACTTTTGACTATATTCAAGCAATTAGCGACGAATGGATGGAGCTACACGGCGATCGCGGCGGCTATGATGATCCGGCAGTCATCGGCGGTGTAGCGCGTCTAGATGGGCGACCCGTGATGATGTTGGGGCAGCAAAAAGGGCGTGACACTAAAGACAACATTACCCGCAACTTTGGCATGGCATCGCCTGGGGGCTATCGCAAAGCCATGCGATTGATGGAACACGCTAATCGGTTTTCGATGCCGATTCTGACGTTTATTGACACTCCCGGAGCCTATGCAGGCCTGAGTGCCGAAGAATTAGGGCAAGGCGAAGCGATCGCCTATAACCTCAGAGAAATGTTTCGGCTAGACGTGCCGATTATTTGCACTGTGATTGGCGAAGGTGGCTCAGGGGGGGCGCTGGGCATCGGCGTGGGCGATCGCTTGATGATGTTTGAGCATTCTGTCTACACGGTTGCTACGCCAGAAGCCTGCGCCGCAATTCTCTGGCGTGATGCGGCAAAAGCGCATCAGGCAGCCGAAGCGTTAAAAATTACGGCAGCCGATCTGATGGGTTTAGGTATTTTAGACGAATTGTTAAAAGAACCGATCGGAGGTGCCCATTCCAACCCGTTAAAGGCGGCTGAGATTCTCAAAGAAGCCATTCTCAGAAATCTCGGCGAGTTAGATCAGATGAGTGGTCAACAGCGCCGCGAACTTCGCTATCAAAAGTTTCGGAGCATTGGCGTGTTTGCAGAAGTGACGGCTTGACTAGAGGTGAATGAGCTGATGAGAGAAAACTCTCCTTTTTGCGCTAACATAATTAAACGTAACAATTGTTTACAATGTTATCGGTTTTGTGCGTCTTCGCTAGAGCTAATGTTTTGGCTCTAGTGAGGACTATGATCGATTTAGAAGCCTGCTCACCCTTGGGTTAACCCGAGTATTGCATGACCCCCAAATCAGAACGACGCGCCCTCATTACTGGCGCGAGCAGCGGAATTGGCAAAGCAACTGCCCTCGCGTTTGCTGAAGCTGGAATTCACCTAGCCTTGGTGAGCCGCTCTCAACCTCAGTTAGAAGCCGTGGCAGAAGCCGCCCGTCAATTTGGTGTCAAGGTACAGACTTATCCGATCGACCTGTCAGCAGTGGCTCAAGTGCGCTCGCAGATTGAGGCGATCGCGGCTGATAGCCCACTTGATATTCTGATCAACAACGCTGGCATGGGCTACACAGGCTCTCTGATGGAGATGTCACTCACTGACTGGCAGCGAGTTATCGATCTGAACGTGACCAGCGTTTTACAGTGCATTCAAGGAGTGTTGCCAGGAATGCGTGAGCGCAAGCAGGGAACCATTATTAACGTTGCCTCGATCGCCGCGCATCAGACGTTTCCCGACTGGGGCGCTTATTGCGTCAGCAAGTTTGGTCTACTGGCGTTGTCAAAAACTCTGGCGGCAGAAGAGCGGTCTAACGGCATTCGGGTGATCACTGTGTCTCCTGGCTCGGTCAACACCCCCCTTTGGGACACTAGCACCGTCAACGCTGACTTCGATCGCTCGATGATGTTGACCCCAGAAGTCGTCGCCCAATCCATTCTCTACGCAACGCTTGTGCCTCACCAAGCCGTAGTTGAGGAGTTAATTTTGATGCCCAACGCTGGCACTTTTTAAGCGGCGCGTCGATTTTGGGCGCTGTTGTTCTTTACTTCACAAACCCTACTTGGATTTACTATGACTATTGCTCCCCCGAATGGTTCTAACACGTCTGACTCGTCCCCCTGTAAGGTTGCCAACATCGAACCGAGACCCGATCGCAACACGCTCAATGGTCAAGAAGCCAAACTGCATTCTCCATCTGAGATTAGTCAAGAAGAGATGATGGCTGCTGTGAGAACTATGCTATTGGGCGTGGGTGAAGACCCCGATCGAGAAGGGTTACTAAAAACGCCAAAGCGCGTGGCTGAGGCGATGCGATTTCTGACAAGCGGCTATGACACTTCGTTAGAAGAGTTGGTGAATGGTGCCATCTTTGACGAAGGTCACAATGAAATGGTGCTGGTGCGAGACATCAATGCGTTCAGTTTGTGTGAGCATCACATGCTGCCCTTTATGGGTCGAGTCCACGTTGCTTATATCCCCAACCAAAAAGTGGTCGGGTTGAGCAAACTGGCGAGAATCGTCGAGATGTATTCGCGGCGTTTGCAGGTGCAAGAGCGTCTGACTCGGCAAATTGCTGAGGCGGTTCAAGAAATTTTGGAGCCGAGAGGGGTTGCCGTTGTGATGGAGGCAAGTCATATGTGCATGGTGATGCGCGGGGTGCAAAAGCCCGGTTCTTGGACGGTTACCAGTGCGATGGTCGGCGTTTTTCAAGAAGATCAAAAAACCCGTGAAGAGTTTCTCAATCTGATTCGTCACCAGCCTTCTTTCTGGTAGATCCGTCTGAGAACCGTGAATTAAAAATGTTGGTTACTTGCAACGTCAATGGGCACGGCAGTGCCATGCCCTTACACAGATTTGGGTCTTAACTGCTCAAATAGTTTTGCAACTTGCTCCAGGTTCTTATCACCTGGGGCATTTTCAACGCCGCTAGACAAATCAATTCCGTTGGGAGTCGCGGTTTCTAACGCATTTAAGACATTATCGGCATTGAGTCCGCCTGCTAAAAGCCAGGGACAGTCGGGACGAAACGATCGCAGCGTTGACCAATCCAGCGTTTCACCCGTGCCACCTAAAAGCGTAGGGTGATAGGCATCAAGCAGCAGGGCATCGACCCAACCCTGATAGAGATCTGCCTGACTCAACGCTTCAGGAACTTTGATCCGCAAAGCTTTGATAATTTCAACCTCAGGAAGTGCGAACCGCAGTTTGTGGCAAAACTCTGGCGACTCGCTGCCGTGAAGCTGGACGCTGTTTAGCCCTGCGATCGCTACCGTTTGACAAATTTCTAGCAGTGATGCGTTGAGAAACACCCCAACGCGATCGATCATCAATCCGGTCGTCAAATCTTTGGGCAACCGATCGACAATGGCTCGAATCTGCTGAGGCGACACATAGCGAGGCGTGCCAGCGACGCAGATAAACCCTAGAGCCGTTGCTCCTAGATCAGCGATCGCGCGTCCCTGGTCTGCTTGAGTGATGCCGCAAATTTTGACTCGTAGACCCATCTGGCTGATTTTTGTAGGTTTAAGTTTTAAATCAGAATCCGCTCAAATCTCGAAACTGGAAACTCAAAATTCTATAATCACTGAGTATTTATACTTGTCCAGTTAGAACCAGGAGCAAAAGTCTTGATTTACTCTACTTTACTAGGGGTTACGACACGGACGGTTGAATGGTCACCGCTCGTCGGTTTGACGATGACCCTTTGCTGCTTGTTTGCAGTGGCGATCGGACGAACTGCGATCAAAAATCGCGGCACCGGACCTAAACTGCCCGTTAACAGCCCTGCTCTGTTTGACGGCTTTGGCATTCCTGAGCTGTTAGCCACTATGAGCTTTGGACACGTTTTGGGGGCAGGTGTGATTCTAGGGTTAAGCAACGCAGGCGTTCTCTAGAAACTAGTGAGGGGTTAGTTCGATGAGTTTTTCGCTGCGTTGTCAGCGGCTTCTGCCCCCTAAATCCCCCATTCTGGGGGACTTTGAACCGGAAATTTTGGCTTGAA
>JAYVFW010000058.1:0-19618 GCA_043772715.1 Phormidesmis sp.
ACGATCACTCGATCTGCCAGCGTTGCGGCGATGTTGCCCATTAAGGGACGCTTGGTACGATCGCGATCGCCACCACACCCAAACACACAGATCATCTGCCCCGCAATAAACGGTCTTGCCGCCTTGAGCATATTCTCTAAACTATCGGGAGTGTGAGCGTAGTCCACAATCACACTGATGTCTTGCCGAGCATTGATCTGAACTTGTTCCATGCGCCCTGGCACACCTTTAAATTCGAGAAGGGCGTTGACCATCGATTCCAAATCCAGTTCTAAATGCAGACCGACTGCGATCGCCGCCAGCAGATTTGCCAGATTAAATTGTCCGACGAGGGGCGATCGAAACGCCGTGTCTCCTTTGGGAGTGTGCAGCATCCCGCTCACGCCGTCTGCCCCGTAGGTCAAATCACTCATCCATAAATCTGCTGGTTGCTGCGTGCTATAGCTCCACACTTGCTGGCGGGATTGCTCAATTAATCGCTGTCCGTAGGGATCATCGAGGTTAATCACGGCTCGACCTTTCAGATAGTCAGCGCTAAACAGCAGCGCTTTTGCCGCAAAATAGTCGTCCATGTCTTTGTGGAAGTCAAGATGATCTTGCGTCAGGTTTGTAAACACTGACACCTCAAAGGGGCAACCCGTCACCCGACCCTGCGCCAGCGCGTGAGAACTGACTTCCATCACGCCCACTTGACAGCCTGCCGCGATCGCCGCTGCAAACTGACGCTGCAAATCGATCGCAAACGGAGTTGTGTGCAACGCGACCTGCTGAAAGCCTTGCCAACGAGTGTAGAGCGTCCCGAATAGCGCGGCGGGTCGCTGACTTTTTTCTAATAAAAACTCAATTAAATGGGTCGTGGTCGTTTTGCCATTGGTGCCCGTCACTCCCACAAGTTTCAGCTTGCTCGCCGGAAAGTCGTAGAACGCCGCCGCGATCGCCGCACACGCCTGAGTCATATCAGTTGCCGAAATTATCAGCGAGGTCTGATTAAACGCTGGATTGCTGATCGCTTTAGCCGCCGCTTGAGAAGAGACGATCGCGGCGATTGCGCCCGCTGCGATCGCGCTTTGCCAAAAGTCTCCACCGTCTACACGAGTTCCGGGCATCCCGATAAATAAGTCTCCGGGTTGGCAGGCGAGCGAGTTGGTCGTCAACCCTTTAACATCAGCGCTCAAGGCGAAATGGTCGGGCAATGCCTCGATGCCGGGAACCTGTGCCAGTAGATCGATTAGCTGCATTGATTCACTCCTTGCCTCAATAATTTGCACTTATTTTTGACGCGATGTGCGATTAAGAACCCTCACCCTAGCCCTCTCCCGCAGGAGAGGGAACTAGAAATTGCTTGAACCTCTCCTGCGGGGGCTACTGTATTCACATAAGTCTTTGTCGCTCCGTTTGAGTCGGTTTCAGCCCCCTAAATCCCCCATTCTGGGAGACTTTGAAATTGGAGTCTCGGCTCAAAGTCCCCCACCCGTGGGGGATTTAGGGGGCGAAGATCTCAGCCATGACGAATCGAGAGACTTATGTGTACACGGTAGCTCCTGCGGGAGAGGGGTTTGGGGTGAGGGTTCTTAATCGCACATCGCGTTATTTTTATCAAGTTGACGACTCAAACTTCTGTAACAAGCTTTCTAATTGTTGAACTGTAGCGCGAGGAGAAGGGCGAGGCAAGCGAGCAGAATCGACGTAGAGAACCGGAATTTCATATTGATAAGCTTGAAACCAGTCATCGCGGGTCGTGATGTCACGAATCTCAAGCTCGATCGCCACCGCCCGCACGTCTGCTAGCTTTTCTTGCAAACCCTCACACAAATGGCATCCAGGTTTGCTATAGAGAATCAATTTCATGTGTTTGCTTCACCTTCTAATAGAGGAATTGCCGCGCGATCGTCCTTACCGTGTAGTGTCCACCTAACTAAAGTAGGGGATTTCTACCCCTAATGATTGATCATGCCAGCTACTCCAACAAGCGGACAAATCGAACGATCGCTCTCGCAACGCATTCAAGCGGTTTATAAAGACGAACTGGGAGTGCGTCCTGCTAAAGCAGTCTGTCAGTTTTTTGACCAGAAATTGGCGATCGCCCTCGAAAAAGTCGCGACTCCTTCTGAGCAACTTTTATTATCAAACGAGCGAGTAGACTCTGCAAAAGTGCTGCGATCGCATCTAGATATCGCCCTCAAGCCTCGGCTGATTGAGTTAATCGAAGAAGTTGCGGGTGTTGCCGTCAAAACTATCCTCAGTGACACTGATCTCACCTATGATGTAGCGGGCATGATCGTGGTTTTAGAAGACGTGCCTCCCGTTCGCAACCTAGAATCGATTCCTAAAGTCAAGAAAGAAAAAATTGCAGAAGTCAGTCAGGAAGAACCCCCAAGTTAGCCAATTACAACGGTGCGATTTCCATAAACTAAAACGCGATTTTGCAAGTGCGATCGCACCGCTCTTGCCAACACGATGCGCTCTAGATCTTTGCCTTTGCGAATCAGATCATTCACGTCATCTCGATGACTGACTTGCACGACATCCTGTTCAATAATCGGACCTTCATCTAAATCTGCCGTCACATAATGAGCCGTTGCGCCAATGATTTTAACGCCTCGCTCATAGGCTCTTTGATAAGGGTTTGCCCCCGCAAATGCGGGTAAAAACGAGTGATGAATGTTAATAATATTGGGAAACTGAGACACAAATTCCGCGCTCAAAACCTGCATATATTTGGCTAACACCACCAAATCAATTTTGTATTGCTGCAAGAGTTCTAGCTGTCTTGCTTCCTGTTGAGGTTTTGTTTCTTTGGCGATCGGAATGTGTTGAAATGCGATGTCAAATTGAGTCGCGATCGCGCTCAAGTTTTCGTGATTGCTAATGATTAACGGAATTTCAGCGTTGAATTCTTTAGCTCGCTGTCGCCAAATTAAATCAAACAAACAATGATCTTGACGGCTTACCCAAACTGCAATCCGAGGCACCGTGTCAGAAAAATGAATTTGCCATTTTGCATTTAGGGGTTGCGCGATCGCCTTAAAAGCAGGCTCAATCACTTCACGGGGCAAGTTAAACCCGTCTAACTGCCACTCAATGCGAACAAGAAACAACCCAGCCAAAAAGTCGGTGTGCTGATCGGCATGAATAATATTGCCCCCATTTGAGTAAACAAAGTTAGCGATTTTAGCGACCAGTCCTTTTTGGTCGGGGCAAGAAAGCAGGAGCGTTGCAGTCGGGCTAGCCAGCATAATTTACGATTTTATAGTCGTGACTATTGTGCCGCTTTTGGAGTTGCCTTGTTGATAGTTGGGCTACTAGGCGAAACGGTAGGGCTAGGTGACGCTTTGGGCTTGTCTTGTTTCCATTCAGATAAGGGACGATCGATCGCATTTTGAAAATTAATCGGCACTTGCAACACAGCAAGATCTTGAGAAGAATTTGCGATCGGGTCAGCCAGCGCATACAAGAATTGACGGTTAAAATTTGGTTTGCCCAACAGCAGCCGATGGGTTTGCTGATTGCCAAGCTTTACCTCGATCGTGGCGATCTCAGGGTTGAGTCCAAATTCTGCTTGACGGGCGATCGGCGTTGAAAGGGTGCGATCGCTTTTTGCGGTGGCGATTAAATTTAGCAGAAATGCCACAGTTGCCTGATCAGCTGTCGTTTTTTCGGGGGCGGTCATTTGCCACGAAGACGTTTTGCCCAGTCCTTTTTGCCCTGACGGAACCGCCATCGGTATTTGCTCAAAACTCAGCGTTTGTTGCGCCGTTTTCACCGTAAACGACTGCACCTCTTCTTCTTTAAACGCAAAAATCGGCTTTGCTTCGGTCTGGGTTGTCTGCGGCTGTGGCTCTTTTCTCAGTTCAGAAAAATAGACATATCCACCCAAAAGCAAGGCACTAAACAGCAAAATTAAAGGAGTTTTTTGAAACTTCATGGAGCCAAACGATCGCAATTTACAGAGTCTGCTAGTTAGATCCTAACAGGAGTGTTCGATCGTCCATCGTTTTGGCTGCATTGCGTTTTGCGATCGCGCTTAACTGGCTAACAATTGACTTGTCTTTTCACGGGTTAGCACCCCGACAATCAACCCTTCTAAGGTCGAATATTCTTCAGAGTTGAGATTGCCCTGAATATAGTTTGCATAGCAGTGCTTGATTGCCCATCTCACCCCTTCTAAATCGGCTCTGGTTTGGGCAGCAAACCGCGCACTTTCTAACGTCGAATAGGTGTGACGATCGCTCACCGCCAAGCGATCGCTCGGCAACCAGCACTGAAACGAATAGCCCGTTGCTTCTGGCACCAGTTCAACGTGCCAACCGTGATAGAGTTCTTTGCTCATTCGATTAAAACGCTTGATAACTTGATTGACACCCATAAGCAGTCAGCAAAAAAGATGTCTGAGGCTAGCTGTCTCTGCAAACACCTAACCCCAGACAGGCGATAACTTCGGCGATTAGCCATTCAGCTTAAAACGAGGGGTTGTCTGAGGCTGAATGGTTTCCCCTTTCCCAGCGACCGGAGCTTTAAATCTGTTGACCTGACGGTGCCTGATCACAAAACGTTAGCAAGACAGCCAGACTTCTCAGACTCCTCTAGAGTGAAATGCTAACGCTCTAGTAGGGGAGTTGACGGGGAGAAATCGGGGAGAAATCGGGGAAACCGAGAAACGCCTACTGATTGATTAGCTTTCCTCAGTCTTTTTGAGCCGATAGCCTAGTCCATGCACAGTTTCGATGAAGTCGTCTGGGGCACCCGCGGCTTTGAGCTTTTGGCGCAAACTTTTAATGTGTGACTTGACCGTCTCTTCGGTCGGCGGGTCTTGCAGTGTCCAGATGCGCTCAATGATTCCGGCGCGGCTTAACACTCGCCGCCCATTTGCGACCAGGAGTTCTAGCAGCGCATATTCTTTGGGCGTGAGCTGAATCAACTCAGTCTTGTAAGTGACTTCATAAGTGCTGGAATCGAGGCGCAAACTGCCCCACACAAACCCAGTTACGGTAGCGCTGCTGCCTCGACGCAAAAGCGCCCGAATTCGAGCCATTAGCTCTTGTAGGTCAAAGGGTTTGACCATATAGTCGTCTGCGCCTGCATCTAACCCGATAATTTTGTCAGCGATCGTATCACGGGCAGTCAGCATCATCACCGGAGCCGTAAAGTTACGACTTCGCAGGCGTTGACAAAAGCTTACTCCATCGAGCTTAGGCAGGGTCAGGTCTAGCACGATCAGGTCATAGTGAAGCGAGTTAACCCAAGCCCAAGCGACTTCTCCGTCTTGCACTACGTCTACGGTATATTGACGATCGGTCAATGCCTCGACCAGCACTTCAGCTAATTGAACATCATCTTCAACCACTAAAATTCGCATGAAGCAGTCTCAGCGATTTTCAAAATTCTAAGCTTCCTGAAATACGTCTGTTGAAAACATCTCGGTCAACGCTTGCAAATAAGGGATCAAAACCGTCATGTCGCCCGGTGATAATTGCCCATACAGCTCCCAGCCCATCACCTGCAACATTTCCTGCACCATCTGCCACTTTACCTTTAGTCGAGGGTAGAGCATCACACAAAGCGGGAATAACTGGCGCTGCACCGAAGACACATTTCCCTCCAAGGCACACAGACACAGGTAAACCTGAAACATTTCAACATCGCGAACGCTAGAAGTTCTCACCTCTGAGGAGTTGAGGCTGCCGCTGTAGGTTTGATAGCCCGGATTTAGACGATGAATTTGATCACAGACGCGATGGGCAACCCGACTGCTAATTGGCAACAAATTCTGCACGGCAATCAACTCAGGAGAATCGGAATCATGGGTTGCCGCAGCCTGGTATGCATTTTGCAGCGGCATATACATATGATCGTCCATGACTTTGAGAAAGGGCGAAAATAGCCCCTGTTCGGCTGGGGAAAGCTGGTCTAAGAGAATCTTGCCTGTGTGGTGAAACTGCATACTGACAAAGCCGATCGCGCGCGGGTCTTGGTCTGTGTATTTTTGGCGCAACCGTCCGCAGTCATCGCCAATCACCACCGAGAGCCGCTGGGCTGTGAGTTGATCGCCATAAGCCAACAGCGCTTTCTCAAACAACTGATGAGAATCTGCGGCAATCTGCCAGGGGTCAAGCAAACTGGAATCAATCCCATGACGCAAGACTTCTGCTGCCAAAAGCTCTTCGGTCATCGACCAGGCTTGGGCACTCGCTAGCTTCAGTTTTTGCATCAGCTTTTCAGCGGTATATTCTCGCCCTTCTGGAGTCGCATAATTTGCGAGGCGATCGAGCTTTTTGATCTGCGCTTCGTCATAGTCTGAAGTCACTGAGACGATATATTTTCGCGCCCAAGTCGCAGCCAGAGAGTGCAGATTTGATTTTGATTTGTCGGCTGGAGGGCGATCGTCAGAGGGAGTCTCGGAGGCGTGAGAAGTCGATGCAGGCTGATTCGGGATAGATGCTGATCGAGTCATTAGTTTAGCCCAAACTTATTAAAAAAATATACGGTGGGGATGAACGTACAGCACAAATTACTTGCGTTCGATGACTTTTGAAACTCATCGTAACAAGTCAGGATTCGTGAACAATCTAAACTCAGATCATTCACGATCGCTGATCTATGTAAATACTGAAAAAGGCTGAATTAAAGCCTTAATTAATGAGGCTAAATATACCGTGATCTTGTCTTGAACACAACCAATATGTGAAGCTAAAGATTCTTTTATCGCAGAATAATTATTATTTCTTAAAATACAAAAGTCTTCATAACTTAAACGCAGAATTCTGCATCTAACCTCAGAAAATAATGGCTTTTTTAAAGTGGTCGTCTGAAGGAAAATGGCTGGCAGCAGGATTTGGGTTATTGACTCTGCTGATGGGAAGCGGAAGTTTTGTATCGTATCAGAATGCAAATGAGCTAATCGAAAGCAGCAAAAAATCGCAGCAGACTTATGAAGCGATCAAAACGTTGGGTAATGTCTTCTCGACTATGACGGTTGCTGAGTCAGGGCGGCGAGGATATATTTACTATGGCGATCGCAAAGAGCTAACCCGTTATCAAACCGCGATCGACCAGTTTGAGCCTGAGTTGACAGAACTAAGATTGCTGTTGTCAGATCACCCTAGTCAGGCACAGCGACTAGTTAAGTTAGAAGCTTTAATTAAACAGAGGTTAGCGCTCCTATCACAGTCGATCGCTTTGCGTCAAAACGATCGAGCTACGATTATTCAGCAGACTAAAATCACCGATCGCAGTGTTCAACTACGAGAGCAAATCCAGGCTGTCATTGCTGAAATGCAATCTGAAGAACAACAGAATTTAAAGCAGTCAATTATTCAATCTCAAGCCAGCACTTATGGAAGAAGATTAATTGAAATTTGGTTAAATCTTTTGGGATTCTCAATCTTGTTTTTGGGATTTTTCGCATTCTATTCGCAGTTAATTAAACGCCAAAATGCAGAGACAATCCAACGTAAATTAGCTCAACAACAAGAATTGAGTGAGCTTAAACTCTGCTTCTTCTCGATGGTTTCTCACGAGTTTAGAACACCCTTGAGCGTGATTTTAGGATCAGCGCAGTTGTTGCTAGAAAGTCATCAGTCATGGACAGTTGATCGCAAAGAGAAAAATTTGCGGCGAATTCAATCTTCTGCCAAGCTAATGACTCAACTGCTGACGGATATTTTGACACTGACTAGAGCAGAAGCGGGAAAGCTAGAGTGCAACCCAGAACCGGTGGATTTAGAAGCGTTTTGCTTGAATCTAATTGAAGATCTTGAGTGTTATAGTTTGACGACTCATTCATTTCAACTAATTAGCCAGTGTAGATATAGTCACGCTCAGTTAGATGAGAAACTGCTCTATTCGACCCTCAGCAACTTATTGTCAAATGCGGTGAAATATTCGCCTAAAGGGGGAACGATTCAATTAGTTTTAAGCTGCGATCGAGACACGATCGTGTTTCAGGTTCACGATCAGGGCATTGGCATTTCGTCAACCGATCAGGAGAGCCTGTTTGAGCCATTTTATCGAGGACAAAAAGCCACCACGATCGCCGGAACCGGACTCGGTTTAGCGGTGGTGAAAAAGTGTGTCGATCTTCAGAATGGCAAGATCTTAGTCGAGAGCCAGGAAGGAATCGGCACCACATTTACGGTCAAAATTCCGCGTCTTTATGACGGCAATCTGTGAGGTTATCGCAGCGATCGTCGTGCGGTTGCGCTCACCCAATCGACCAAAAATGTCAGCATCAAAAAGCCTCCGAGCGTGACGATTAGCGCTGGATAATCAAAGCTGCTTAACTGCTCAGTCAGCGATCGTCCGAGTCCCCCAGCGCCGACCAGCCCAACGATCACGGTTTCTCGCATACAAACCTCCCAGCGGTAGAGCGAATAGGCTACAAATCTGGGCATCGTCAGCGGCAACACGCCGTAGAGAAAAATCAGTGAGTTTGGAGTTCCCTGTGCCTTGAGCGCTTCGAGGGGACGTTGATCTTGGTTTTCGATCACCTCTGCCATCAAGCGTCCTAAAATGCCTAAATTGTGCAGACCGAGGGCGATCGCTCCGGGCAAAATTCCGGGAAACATCACAAACAGCACGACCAACGCCCAAATCGGTGCCGGAATCGCGCGGCAGATCAGCAAGACAGCGCGTGACAATAGAAACATGATTTGCGACAAGCTGCCACTACCTTGCTGATTAAGCAGACCGCCCGGAAGAAAGAAATTATTTGCCGCCGGAAATGCCAGCAGCAGACCGCCGATTGCAGAGAACGCGATCGCCAGCACTGACATCGAAACAGTCTCGATCGCTTGGGGAATGAGCTGCGGCACTCCACTAAAGTCAGGCGGCAGAGCCGACCGGACAAACTGCCCCAATAACTGCTGAGTGCGAGGTGCCCAAAGTTTGCTGAAATTAGGATTGATATACCAAAAGCAAAGCGCTAGCAGAAATAGCGCGATCGGAATCAGAATAAAATAATTTTGAGCGACCTTTTGCGGTGATTTTTTTCTATTTTGCTGAAGGTTCAAATCGAGACGGCTAGCGCATCCCAACCGCCGCCGCAACCAGGCGCTACTCAGATCAACCAATCCGTTGAGAATAAACAGCGCATAGAAAAATGTCCAGAGTTGCTCATATCGCAGTGATTGCAGGCTGAGAAAGATCTCATATCCCAATCCACCTGCGCCGATGATGCCTAGCACGGCTGCCGAGCGAATCGAACATTCAAATCGATAAAACACGTAAGACAATAGATTGAGAAATGCCTGCGGCAATAGACTGTAGAAAAATGCAGTCAAAGGAGAGACTCCGCTATTCAGCAAAATTAATAGCGGTTGTCGAGGCGTTTCATCTAGAATCTCAGAAAAAACTTTCGCGGTGATTGCGCCAAAAGGAATGGCGATCGCCACGATCGCCGTCAGCGGATCAAGTCCCCAAATGTTGACAAAAAACAGTCCCCAGATCAGTTCATGAATGGCACGGGGAACCGCGATCGCCGCTCGAATCACTACCCAAAAACGCGAAGGTTGACCAAATGATAACCACCAAACTTCAGAGGCTAGAACACCACCGATCATGCCTAAAATTACGCTAAAGAATGTTCCACACACTGCATAAGCTAATGTGGTGACAGTCGCACTGAATATCGTTTGTAGCAACTCAGCGCTAAAATCTGGATGAACGCTAGCGACGACAAACTTCCACAAGAGCGGTGCGCCATTTAGATTCAATAAATCTTGTCTAAAAAGTCCGGCTTGCAAAAGCGAGAGGACGATCGCGGCGAGTCCAATCAAACCCCATTTTAGAGCGGGAGTGATGACGGTCATCAGTGAGATTCCAATCGATATAAGTCTGCGATTAAATCAGGTGAGACTTGGTGAGGAGCCGCATCGAAGAGAACTTGTCCTTGGCGTAACCCAATCATGCGATCGCAGTGACTCCGCGCAAAATCGACATCATGCAAGCTGACGACTAGCGTACGATCGGATTGTTGAGCGAGATTTTGTAACAGATCCATGATTTCTCGGCTGAGTTCGGGGTCGAGACTGGCGATCGGTTCGTCTGCTAAAATCACGAGCGGATTTTGAACGAGTACCCTAGCGATCGCGACTCGTTGCTGTTGTCCGCCAGAGAGGCGATCGGTGCGCTCATAAAGCTTTTCAGAAATGCCAACTTGACTTAGTGCTTTAACCGCTGTCTCAACTTCTAGCGGCACAACCAGAGATGCTAACGCTTTAAAGAATGACCATCGCCCCAAATGTCCAGCGTTGACGTTGTGAATAACTCGCAGATTATCGACCAAGTTTAACTGTTGATAAATCGTGCCAATTTGCTGCTGAATTTGACGCAGCCGTTTTGAGTTGAGTTGGCTCAAATTTCGCCCCATTGCCCAGACTTCACCGTGGGTCGATCGCACGCTGCCATTCAACAATCGCAACAGCGTACTCTTTCCAGCCCCGCTTGACCCCACCAGCGCCACTCGTTCACCGGGATAAATTTGCAGACTAATATTCGTCAGCGCCGAGAACTGACCGAACTGCTGAGAAACCTGTTTGAGTTCAAAAACGGGAACTGGAAAAGCCATTAGAATTGTGAATTAACGTCAGTTCGATGAGTTTTTTTTCGCTGTGTTGTTGGCGGCTTGTGCCCTCTAAATCCCTCATTTTGGGGGACTTCAAGCCCAGAATTTAGGTTCAAAGTCCCCCAAAATTGGGGGATTTGGGGGGCAGCTCGGATTTACAACCGTAGCGAAAAGCTTCATCGAATTCACGTTAAATTAAAACCAGAATCTGCGTACGGGCATGGCACTGCCGTGCTCATTAGCGCTGCAAGTAACCGCCATGATTTAATTCACGAGCCTTATTTGATTTTGCCAATCTCTCGTCCGACTTGCTCGATCGTCGCATAGTTCTCGTTTTTGGTCGGCACAAACTTAGCTGCCCCAAACAATTCCAAAATCTCTTTTTGGTCGGGCACATTAGGATCAAGTTTCATCAGTGCCGCCTGCACTTTTTGCGGAAAGTCGGCTCCAAATCGCTCCTTCACGCCGGGATTCATCACCCAGTGATAATCAAAATAAGCGGGCGATCGCCAAATTACCTCAACCTGATTGAGATCGATTTTGCCTTCTTTAAGACGCTTTTGCCAAACCTGCTCGTTCACGACACCTGCATCGTAAGTGCCTGCGGTGACTAGCTCGATCGTGGCATCATGATTTTTAGAAAAGCCTGCCTGTCCTTTAAAGTCGCCTTCCAATTTCACGCCTGCTTGCTGGAGAAAATGTTGCGGCATTAACCGCCCAGAAGTCGAAGACTCGCTGCCAAACGTGAAGCTGTGTCCTTTAAGCATGGTGAGATCTTTGAGATCTTGAATCGGCTGAATGCCACTTTTTTTGTTAGCGATAAACAAGCTATGAAACTGTGAATCAATGTCACGTTGCGCGATCGCTTCAGCACCCGGCACCTGCAATCGTGCCTGCACACCCGTTAAGCCGCCAAACCACACCATATCCAAGTCACCGACCTTAAACGCAGTCACCGCCGCCGTATAGTCGGTCACAGGCTTATAAGCAACGGGCACCTTCAACTCAGCTTCTAGATATTTTGAGAGCTTGCTGTAGAGCCGCTGAAGCTTTTCGGGATCTTGGTCAGGAATCGCCCCAGTAGTAAAAGTTTTAGATTGTGCAGCCGAGTTAGCCGCATCAGGCGAAGTTGATGAAGTGGGTGAATTGGATGAACAAGCTCCCAGCGACAGCAAAGACAAGAATAGAAACCCGGAAAACAGAATTTTTTTCATGGAACTACATCGTGGATCAAACGAGAATCGCAGAATAGCATAAGGGTAAGGGCAATTCTGAAATTGATCGCTTTGATTTTAATTCCATCCAGCTACCCATCAACGCTTAATGACTTATTCCTCGATCGAAACCTTCCTTGAAAAATTTGAGCGGTTTGGAGTCAATCTCGGCTTAGAAGCGATTCAACACCTTTTAGCCGAGTTGGGCAACCCGCACGATCGAGTTCCGATCATTCACGTTGCCGGAAGCAATGGCAAAGGGTCAGTGTGCGCCTATTTATCAGCGGTGCTAACCGAAGCTGGCTATCGAGTTGGACGCTACACATCACCGCATCTTGTAAATTGGTGTGAGCGCATTTGTATTTGCGATCAGCCAATCTCACCCGCAGATCTCCAGCAAGTTTTGCAGCAAGTTGAAGCAGCCATTCGTTTCGATCGTCCCTCTCCCACCCAATTTGAAGTGATCACGGCAGCGATGTGGCTCTATTTTGCTCAACAAAAAGTAGATATTGCGGTGGTCGAAGTCGGTTTAGGTGGGCGATTAGACGCAACCAATGTTTGCGATCAGCCACTTGTCACAGTGATCACTTCCCTCAGTTTGGAACACTGGCAGCGACTTGGGCCGACCCTCGCAGACATCGCACGAGAAAAAGCGGGCATTCTCAAACCCGACTGTCTGGCAGTAATTGGTCAAATTCCTAGCGAAGCGGCAGCGATCGTCAATCGTCGTGCTTTGGAATTAAATTGCCCGACAATCTACCCAAAGTCTGCCAAAGATCTCGGTCACGGTTGGGCAGAATATCAAGGCACAGAAGAATATGAGTTGAAACTTGAGACGGGCGAAGAAGGCTCGATCGAGCTAATCAAAACCTTTCAATATCAGTTGCCATTGCAAGGAGCGATTCAACTACACAATTCAGCCTTGGCGATCGCGACGCTGCAATTTCTCAGACAAGAAGGCTGGGAGTTTTCTGACGAAGCGATCACAAATGGAATCGCCAAAACACGATGGGCAGGGCGGCTGCAATGGTTTACTTATCACGATCGTCAGATTCTCATTGATGGTGCCCACAATCCTGCTAGCGCTGAGGTGCTGCGTCAATTTGTAGACACGTTAGAAAAATCTCCCATTCATTGGGTAATGGGAATGCTATCGACTAAAGATCACGCTGATGTGTTTAAGGAATTGCTGAGAAGCGGCGATCGGCTTGATCTCGTTCCCGTTCCCGATCACAGTTCTGCCAATCCTCAAGAGTTAGCCATTTTAGCGAAACAAATCTGTCCTGATTTAGCTGATTGTTGCGTCTACGAAAACGTGTTCGCAGCATTAGAGTCTACGATGCAGAAATCGGATCAAGATCTGATCGTTTTGTGTGGGTCACTGTATTTAATTGGTGATTTTTTTGAGAAGACTCAACCTGTTAGATGAGAACTGACTAGGGAAAGCTTAAACGGGGAATACCGTATATAACTGAAACGCATACATCACAGTTGCAACTATGTCTAAAGGTTCCATCTATATTCTAAAAAATCCTGCTTTTCGTGAGACAAATCTGTTAAAAATTGGACGAACTGAGCATGCGGTAGAAAAAAGAGCTAAAAAATTATCATCTGCTACAGGTGTGCCAGATCCGTTTTATGTAGTCTACAAGCAAAATGTTCCTGATTGTGTTTTAGCTGAAAAATTAGTGCATGAAGAATTAAAAAATTATAGACATAGAAAAAGGAAGGAATTTTTTATCCTACCTACTCATGAGGCGATTACAATCATTCAAAAGGTTATTCAGAAGGAGTTCTACAAAATTTTCAGCATCCCTGAAGAAACCTATTTTTTTAATAAAGGCATAACTCTTAGACAAGGTTTTCAGTTCAAAGGAATTATCCTACTAACTAGCTATAAGAATATCTTTGCTAGGGAGCCATCAATAATTAATATGTGGTGGTGTAAGCCAAAAGACCACATTTTGATTACGAATAGAATAAGTGATGCTCCAGAAGAATTTGTAAAACTTGCTTCTGAATCCTATGTAGCAGGATCATTAAGCGACATAATCAACATCTATCCTGGAGATCGTCTTGCAATCATTGAAGCTTCAAACACTAAAGGAGATATTAATCAACTATCACTTTTTGAAAGTTCTGCTTCAACGATTCGCATTGTAGATTTTCGAGAATATGCACGGATGGTAGGTTTTATGGAGGATATAGAAATAAATCCTGGTGGTTTTCCAATTCCGTTTGGCGCATCAAAGCATGAAGACGTGCCTGTAGAGGATTCACAAAAAGCGCTGAAGAAAATTATTGCTCTGGGAATGCCAAGAAGCCTCCCAATTCCTGACTACGCGAACTCCTTGAAATCAGGATTTGACTACTATACGTAATTCCATTGCGCTCTTCCGTTCAACACAACCAACCCACCCAACTGCGAAAGCCTAAGTTAAGTTTTAGATACACTTACTCTGGCTTCTCATTCTAAATTTGCGGTGGATGGTTGATTTGCGCGATCGCTCAACCATCCACTCAAAGATTTGTGGTCGCTGATTACGATCGCCCGTTCCAATCTTGAGCCGCATCGTTAATTGCTTGATCGATCGTCTTTTGCCCCAACATTGCCGCTTGCAGATTTTGATAAATCACTTTCTGCAACTCTTTAACGTTCTTCATCGCTGGAATCAAAACTTCTGCACTTTTAAGCTGACTCGCACTCACGATTCTGGCTTTGTCTACCGCAGTCGCATTGGCAGGAAGCGTGGTGAAATAGCTATCTTGCGACGCTTTAATCGTCGAGGGCAAAACGTTTGCGGCTTTGGCAAACGCCAGTTGATTTTCATTGTTGGTGACAAACAGCGCAAACTTAAGCGCGGCATCGGGCTGATCGGTGTCTTTAGGAATCAGCAAATCCATCACTGCGATATTCTTTTTGCCTGTGTCACCTGTGATTTGAGGAGCCGATGCCGAAACTTGAGCGATCGACGGTGCATTTTTCTCGATCGTCTTCAAAAACTCTGCCCCCGATGCCAAGATTGCGGTTTGTCCTTGCTGATAAAGGTCGATCGCGTGACGGTGCCCCTCGGTCAAAACTTCTTTGGGCATCAACCCATTTTTGTACATCTCCACCCAATATTGAAAGGCGGCTTTGCCTTGTGGTGTATTGAATGCCGCCTTTCCTTGACCATCGACTAACTGCACTCCCATTTGCACAAACGATTCGAGAATCTCGCCCGAATCTTCAGGAACTGCCGTCGCAAAAAAGGCGTATTTCCCCGTTTTATCCTTAATTTGTTTTGCGGCTTGAGCCAGTTCTGCATAGGTTGCGGGAGGTTTGCTCACACCCGATCGCTTCAGCAAATCTGTGTTGTAAATTGCCACTCTAGTCGTCAAATACCACGGAATCCCAAAGCTCTTGCCGTTGAGCGTGCTGGACTGCCAGATATTCGGCAGATATTGCTGACGCACCTCGGCAGGAATCTTGGCATCAAGATCTAACCAGGCGTTTCGCTCTGCAAGTTGAGTCGCAAAATTGGGGTTGAGATTCACCACATCAGGGGCACTTTTTGCCACCACAGCCGTCAGAATTTTGCGTTCCATTTCTGCCCAAGGCACATCAACCCAGCGAACTTTGACTCCTGGATTTTGCGTCTCAAACTTTGTAATCAGTTGATTGAAATAATCGGTGTATTGCGGCTTGAGCTGCATCGTCCAAAATTCTACTTCTGGCTGACCCGCCTGGTTGCTGCCCGAAGGCGCACTGCCTGTGCCACAACTCACCAGCCAACTCAGCACGCATCCCAAAAGGGCAAACAGTCCAAACGTTTTCCAGGTTCTAATCTGACGCATCTTCTCTATTTAAATGGCGATCGCGTAGCTTAGTCTACCTGATCACCAGAGTCCTAAAATTTGAGTTTGCTCACTCGACGCTTTCTAGCTTTCCTCCCTTCAGGTAGATGTGATGAGTCGTTGGGTGTTCCAATATTTCTTAATTAACAACGAACTGATAAAAGGATAAGCATGATGGTCAGGGGTTCACGAATTGGAGCGATCGCATCATTCACCTTAATATCTCTATCGTCTGGAATCTGGCTCAACCAAGCGATCGCACAAGTTGGGTCAGATCAACCTGTCAGAAACCCAGGCGTTTCAGGAGTTACTAGTCCCACTCCATCTGGAAGTAATGGAGCAGGCGATCAGCCCGTGACCAATCCAGGCGTTTCAGGAATTAGCAGTCCCGCTTCGTCTGAGAATAATGGAGCGACGATCGATCAGCCCGTGACTAATCCAGGCGTTTCAGGAGGGAGTTTTCCGACTCCTGCTTTGGGTCAGCCAAATCCTACCGTTGACGGCTCACAACCTGTCACCAACCCAGGCACTTCTGGAATCAACACGCCGAGCTTGACCCAGCCTAATCAGCCTGCAAACCCAGACACGATTCGCACGATCGTGCTGCCCAGCGATATTCCGAATGCAACTGTTCAGCCCCGCACCAATCGGGTTCCTTCAACCAGAACGCCTCAAGTCACTCAGCCAACGACTCCGCGAACCACGCCTACCCAAACAGATAACGGTAGAGCTACGACAGGCTTTACCAAAACAGCAATTTCTACTCAGTTAGCCAACAACCCCAGCACCCAGAGATTAGACGCTCAACTGCTGCAAGCCACCTGCTCACAAAATTGGCAAGGTGCGATCGCCATTGTTGATCGGGCGTTAGAGAGCGCCCCTGCAAATCAAACGTATCGATCGCAACTCAGAACCTACCGCAATCGCCTCGAATCTTTATCAAGCGCAAGAACCACGATTCCTAACTGGTCGCAAAAGTGTACCGGAGGATAAAAGACTGAAGAATTAAACTTGAAAAATTTAAAGCCTGTGTTGCAATGGTGACACGGGCTTTCTGTATTTAGCGAAAGGCTTTTCTTTTGATATTTAGTTCTGCCCAGCAATTTGTCGTCAAACTTTTAATGTTTGCTCCTGATCTCTCTTGAGCAGCTATCTTAAACTATATTTTTCAATCGTCATTTTCTGAAAATGCGTGTACTATTCACAAATGAGTTCCCGATCGTACGCTTAGAGGAGAGTTTTTTAGCCGCAAATTGATTGCAGATTTCAACCCCCTAACCAGTCGAGCAAACTGGTTTATCTGAGTCAAAACGATTTTTGTTTGAGAAGAAATCGCCAAAATTGACTCAGCAGATTGGTCGATCATTTTTGGGCAATCCAAATTCGTCAAACAAAATTATTGGTTGAATGTTTAGTTGATATTGCAGAACGAACCCCAAATGTTTGTATCTTTGTGTGCAAACGGGTCATTCTGAATTAAATTGTGTACTATGCTCTTGAACCCGACCGTCTTACGGTTATTCCTTTCCCCAGCTTCGGTTCCAAATTATCTCTTAGTGGGCTAACAAATCTGTGGTTAACGGTCTAAAAGGTCTCTTTTCTAAAAAGTCTAAAGGGGTTGGCATAGAGTTAGCCCCCGATCGGATTAATATTGCCCAGTTACGCAAGCAAGGTTCAGGGTTTCGGCTCGCTAGCTACGTGACTGTTCCCGTGCCTGACGGGGTGTTTCAAGAAGGGCAAATTGTCGATCCTCCTGCCATGTCGGAGCTAATTCAAACCGCATTAGCAGACAACAAAATTAAAGTTAAACAAGCAGCAACTGCCGTTCCGGGTGGGCGCGATACGGTGACTCGAATTATTCCGGTTCCCGCAGAGCTTGACGATCGAGAATTGCGAGAGATGGTGTTAAACCAGGAAGCTGGGTTATATCTGCCATTCCCCCGTGAAGAAGCCGACGTAGACTATCAAAAACTCGGTCTATTCATTGACGAAGACGGCATTGAAAAAGTTCAGGTTTTGCTGGTGGCAACGCGCAAAGAAATTACAGACACCTATATTAATACTTTCCAACAGGCAGGGCTGCAAGTTGATGTTTTAGAGATTAGCAGCTTTTCACTGATTCGCACCATTCGCGAACAATTGAGACAGTTTGCTCCTCAAGAAGCTGTGGCTTTGGTGGATATCGAGTTTGAAAGCACCGAGATCTCAATCACCGTCGATGGGGTGCCGCAATTTTCGCGCACGGTGCCGATCGGCAGTTTCCAAATTCAAAGTGCTTTGTCGCGCGCGATGAACTTGCCCCCCTCCCGCAGCATCGATTTGCTGCAAGGCATGACCATTCCCGCTAACCCAATGGATACGATGGGCAGCCCGAGAATGAGTCCCGGCACCAATCCGGGAACGGCAGCCATGCTGAGAGTCTTGGGCGAACTGTCTGACGAACTGCGGAGATCGATTGATTTTTATCTCAATCAAGGTGAAAACCTGGAAGTCGCCCAACTTCTGCTGGCAGGTCCCGGTGCTTCAATTGGGCAACTCGACGAATTTCTGACTCAGCGCTTAAGTTTGCCCTGTAACGCGGTTGATCCCGTAGCGGCACTCTCGATCGAAACACCTCAAGAGATCCCACTAGCCGCTAGACCAGGGTTAGGCGTTGTGTTGGGGTTAGGATTGCGGGAGGCATGGTGAGATGTATAGCTTAGACATTAATTTTCTCAACGATCGACCAGAATACAAAACCGATAGTGCCAGACGCGCCGGACGAAAAACTTCGACCTATGTGAGCGACGATCGTCGCCCTCTCTATTGGGGGTTAGCGGCTGGAGTTTTCTTTCCGGTGGCACTGTTAGCGCTCTGGGGCTTTCTGCAAGTTAGAAACAGCGACTTGGAGCGACAGCAAGTAGAGTTAGATGCTCAATTGGGCAACCTCGAAGCTCAGAAACGAGACCTCGCCTCGATCAACGCCCAAATCAAGCAAGGCACTGACGAAACTCAAGCGTTGGCGACGGTGTTTAACCAAATTAAACCCTGGTCAGCCATGGCGCAAGATATTCGCGATCGCTTGCCGCCCAACGTGCAAATTGCTGGCATTACGCAGGTTGACCCCACCAAAGCTCCAGCAAAACCAGCGGTGGCAGGTCAAGCGCCAGCCCCGGTGTCGGGGCTGGTGCAGATCGATGGCGTGGCAAACTCGTTTAACGATGTCAACGACTTTCTTTTGACCCTGCAACAATCTAACTTTTTGCAGAGCGCTCAAACCAAGCTTGTCAGCGCAGAACTCACAGATCCTCAAGCGTTGCAGAGTTTAGATTTAGCTGGCTCTAAGGCTGGTGGCTCAAGCGCCAACTATGAGACTCCCAAGCTGCCGCCACGAGTTAAGTTTTCGCTCCAAACGGCTCTGAGCGATGTGCCCGCCTCGGAGCTAATTCGCGAACTCGATCGTAAAGGAGCCGTTGGACTCGTGACCCGTATTGAAGCCCTCAAAGAAAAGGGAGTGATTAAACCATGACGGCAGGTGGAGATTTTATCCCTCAAGATTCAGACTTTGATCCGGGTCCTAATTATCCGGTTGTGTTTGGCATTACGCTCACGCCTGTTGTTTCAGGAGTCTTGCTGGCAGCAGCCGGACTGATCAGCGCTGGCTTGCTCTGGAATTATGTCGTCAGCCCTACCTGGGAAGCGTATCAATCGCTAGATGCCAAAGTTAAAGAAAAAAGCGAGCAGCTTAAGGAACAGGCATCGATCAAGCAACAGATTCAGGATGCCAGGACAAAGCTCACGCAAGTCAACCAGCAGCGCGATCAGGTTTTAGCTTTATTTGCAACTGATAAGACATTAGATACGTTATTGCTAGACATCAATCAACTGATTGACAAAAATAACTCAGGTCGCATCGGGGCAACCAAGGCAAAGCTCAACAGTTGTCCTGCTTGGGTGCGTGATCAATACTCTGATATTGTTACTTACCAAAAATTTGAAGACAAAGTAGGGGCTTTGGTCGCGGATG
>JAYVFW010000059.1:0-6138 GCA_043772715.1 Phormidesmis sp.
TCTTAGCCGACTTTGCCGCTTTTAAGCGCGAAGCTGTCGAGGGTAGCAAATCTTGTGGGAGTGTTGCCGCCCAATACTTTACATCCAAATAGTGTCATGATAATATACACCCAGGCTCGTGCTCCACCAACTTTAGATCGATCTCAGTTCCTTTCAAATCCTCAGTTCACATCTAACAGTACTAAATCATGCCTACAACTACAGATATCCGACCAATCCCCGTTGCGACGAGCGTTCTTTACGTTAAGACCGCCGACTGTCTGACTATCTCGATCGGCAACAAGATCTTCTTCGTTAACGATCGAGACGGTAAACTGACCGAAACCCTCAAAAACGGCATCGGTCAAGCCAGTGAGTTCCTCGTCGGCGACACCCTGTGTCTGTCGCAGCTCCAGTCGGCGCTAAAGCTGTCCGAGCACCAAGATTTTGTGAACTACAATGGCAAGCTCTTTTTCGCCTCGATGGAGGGACTCGTCGAAATCGAAATCGAACTCGCCGACCGCTTGATCGATCTCAAGGATGCAGGGCTGCCTTACTATCCACTGCTCAAATTCTGGGCGAAATTCGTTACCAGCGCGGCTTATGTGAATAGCGATAGCGCGACTCGGACGGAATTATTCGCTCGCGTCGGTACTCCGGCATTCCCTTTAACCTGGGATGGCTGTTTGATCGCCTATTTCCGCGCTCACCAGCAGGATCTGACCGAAAATCTGGTTGTCGATCCCAATGGCGGCGGACTATCTTTTCGGTCGCTGGATCTAGCCAAAATGTTCGATCTAACTAGCGGTACTAAAGGTCGTCAATTCGACTGCAAGCACGAGCCATTGTTTTCGCTCGAAAACATCAAGAGTGTCTGCATGGATCGGGGCGGGATTTACGAAGTCGAGCTGAACCCAGCCAATATAGAGCGGTTTCGGTTCGGTACCCATCAAGAATCGCTCTATGCTGGGATCTGCACGCTGGTTCGGAGCCTGGGACTCAGTTCGACCGAACAAAACCCCGGCTTTATCGACATGCCCGTCAGCCACTGTGCGGACGGTTTGAGCCTGCGCGACCCCAGTTCTGGGGAAGCGACCGCTGCTTACCTAGCCGAACTGGTCGGATCTGACGATCGTCAACTCGGTCGGCTCGAAAACCAAACCGCTAGTCTCAGCCCAGTAGCCATCTCCGGCTGCTAATTTTTAGCCCTCAGCCGATCGGTCCGGCTGAGGGCTTTTTTGTCTGAAAACTCACTATTTTTTTATGCTCGATCCAAATCTAAACTCACTCACTCCCACGCCCTTACTGCCGTTAAATAAGGCTATTGCCATTCCGCGCCTCAAGTTGCCACCCGAAATCCATGACTTCTTGATCGGATTGGGAGCCGTCTATGTTGAAATTAGCCCCCACGTCATGACTCCGTTTTGCTTTCTAGAGCTGGGTCATGTCGACAATATCTATTTTTGGCTGGAATTTTTTGAAATCGACTCGCTGGGGATGAACTGGTTCTTCCGATCGCAGATCGTCGAAATTCCCGAAGATACTCATTCGTTCAAGCCACTCTGCCAGATCGTCCACCGATTCGAGTCGGGCAAGAGCTATCGCGACGTAAACCAGGACAGGACTGGATTGAGGAGTGGAGAGCGGCTCGCCAACCTGCAAGAATTAATTCAGGACTGTCTGGCGAAAATCAACCTAGACCAGATTATCTTTGATTTAAGTGTGAGAGCGAACACCAGGATCGAATCCAGGCTGACTGGATTGGGCTACGCCGTGGCTTGGCCGCCAGAGGTGGTATTCGATCTAGAGCGAATCACGGTTAAAGATGCCAATCGCTGCGACCGCAATTACTACGTTGACGATCCGAATAGCATCGTCTTCGATGGTAACGGGGGGATCCACTTTCAAGACCTGCGGGGGGAGAGGATTTCGATCTCGGCGGGATCTAGCTTTACGATCGATTCAATGACTTTTGCCAATATCGCCGAGCTAGCCGCCGAAAATACTGGTCTGGTCGTATCCCAAGTCGAGCTATTTGAAGGCTTCTTCTACGCCGATTTAATTGGGGCTGGCGAACACGTTGCTATTTGCGGATTGGACGCTGGCATTGACGATCCGCTCGTGACATCCGGCTGGCTGGCACACGAATTTAGCGTCCCAATTCCGGCGATCGCCGAAATGCTCAAGCCGATCGTCGAGACGGGAGGACTGCCGATCTAAGTCGGGCAAAATGTGGGAAGATAGAAGCCGTCTGCTCGAAGATCCTCAGCTCTATGTCTCTATCCACTCATATTCCCTGCCAGATCGAACTCAAGCCCGTCGGCTGGTGGCTATCTTTTCCCGGTGTGCTCGACATGGGGTTACTGCTGACCGAACCCGCTGAAAAAACCGAGTTCGCGCGCGACTGCGGTATCGACTTAGATCCATCCGAGTTCGCAGCCGACTGGTTCTTCAAGGCGATCTCAAGCTGCCCGCCCTATTGGTACCGCAAAGCCAAAACGTTTCGTTCTCCCAACTTCTAAGGCTGGGCAAGATGGCTGATTCAACGATCGACAAGTGGGTATATAGTGGTTACTATCGTTGCCCTGCAACGATTTATCGGCTCAGCCGAATGTACCGTCGATCCTACGGCAAAAAAATAATCACCGAAAGAGCTAACTCGCGGTGATATTCTGTTGATGCGCCCTACCACGGACGGATTGACAGAAAGACAAACTAAATAAAAATAGTTCCTTTATTCTACCAAGAGTAGTAACCTATTGCGATCGAAAAAACATCTTTCAGCTATTATGCGGATCTCTCGCCCGATCCCGATGACCACGGTTTCGATCGGGACAACTGGTGTCTGGGCTTCTTGACCATTGCTATGTATTTGCACACATTACACTTAATTACAGCTTTTTGGGAGGGGTGCTAATGAAAGACAATCAGACGAAAACAACAATATATCGAATTAGCCAAGTGGCGAAAGAAATAAAGCTTGATTCGGATTTTCTTGAGAGTGGAGATCTCGAATGCGACGAGAGAGGCTTGCTGGCTGTTCTAATTGCTTTCGATGCGGAGGTGGTATAGATGTATCAACTGATCCAAGATTTACTCAAGCGCCCGATTGCCTTCCATCGAGTATTTGCAAACATAATGGGTTGTGCTGCTGGCGGGCTATTTCTGTCTCAGCTTTACTACTGGAGTATAGACGGCAAGGCTCACGATCCAGAAAACTTTATTTACAAGACTCTGGATGAGTGGCAGAGTGAGACATTGATAAGTCGCCGCGAGTGGGAAAAAGCCCGCCAAAAACTGAAACTTCTCGGTCTGCTAGAGGAACAGCGCCGAGGTCTGAATCCACAACTTTGGTACAAGCTAAATGTCGATTTTTTATATGAAACAATTGTCGCAAACAGCCAGAACCCGCGTGATTCCGGTATCGTCAGATCTAGCGTTAGCAAAAGCAATATCAAGCGTCAGCTAACGCTAGATTCGCCGTTGCCTGATGCTATTTCTGACCTCAGATCTATATCTACAGAGAGTACAGATCAGAAATTACGATCAGAGATTACACCAACGGATCCGGACGACGTGTATTACAATCCCGAAGTTTCTGAGACTTCTCAGCCGGAGCGAGATCCGGAACCGGAACCATGCTTAAATACTAGTTCTTTGCCATTCACCCCGATCGATATGACTAGTACAAACACCCCCCCTGGAGAGGGAAATGTTCCGGCGGATACTACAGTTGTTCCAGAAGAACTCAATACCATCCCCGCCCAACCCGTTCTCGTCGAACCATCCGGCACCGCACGACTCGACGATGCGCTACGCGACCAAACCACGATGGATTTAGTCACAACCTACCAGCCCGATTGCGACTTGGGCAGTACCGCTCGGTTCGATCGCCAGATTCGCTCTTATCAGAACGTGGACGTCCTCACTGCCACCCTGGTCGAAACCTATAACCGAATCAAACCCGAGCATTGGGGTAAATGTGCCTCGATCGGGGTGCATTTGCCCCGCCAGGTCGCTAGTTTGCTGCGCTACTACCAATCCGCCGATCTACTGATTCAAGACTGGGGAGCGGCGTGTTTGGCTCTAAAGGCGAATGATTTTTATAACAACCCTAAATTCCAGTCCGGCACCATTAACTTCTTGCTCGACCCGACCAAGCCAGATCGGATCTCGCAGCAGGCTCAGGCGTGGCGCGATCGTCCCCAGGTTCAAAAAGAGCAATTAGCCAAGCAAATGGTGGCGGCGAGTAACGGGATTCCCCGATGGGAAAATCCCGATGTGGTATTGAGTGGAGCGATGCTGCACCTGCGCCGCGACCGCTACAAGCGATACATCAAAAACCAGCAATACGACCGTGACGACTGTCCCTCGATCGAATACTTGCAAACTCATTTTTCAGAACTATTTAACGAAAGTGCATAACCTCGAATTCTCCACCTTGAGCGACTGCTTGGATGTTGTCTGTGCGATTCACAGCAAGCAGCGGACGGAAATGATGGCTGGCTTTTATTTTGAGGCATTAGCCGACTTAGACGATGCTTTAGTCACTAAAGCCTTCAAAGTAACCATTGACGAGCGGTTTTTCCCCACCCCAGCCCGCATCCGCGAGCTGGTTACGGGCGTCACCGCCGATGCGGACTGGCTGACCATTATGGCTGTGGCTAACGGCTCTAAAAAGTCCGCCACCATTTCGGGAATTAGTGCGATCGCCCTGACAACTGCCACTGCTACTGGCTCGATCCTCGCAGCCCTTAAAAAAATCTCCTTTTGGGACGATCCTTACGCGCTGCGGGAACTTCGTAAAGACTGGTCGAAACTCGTCTCGATTCCCAGACTAGAAACCGCGCTGGCTCCCGCCGACGTCCAAATTACCCTAGTTGTCAAAGTCGCCCCTGGCAGCTTTGAACATCCGACAGACGATGATTTCAGCGTTCGCACCGCCTCGATGTTACGCTGTATCCGCGATAAAGGCTGCGTCGCACCCGCCTGGATCGCGATTGTCGATAAATTTCCAGCGGCGAGAAAACGCGAGATTCTAGATGGAGTAGCGGCAAAGGGATGGACGACACCAGCCCTAACGCAGAGCAGCCTTTACCGCAAGCATCAGAGCACTGCCGAAGCGATGCGCGAGATCGACGAAGCGGAGATTAATGCCGCCATCGAGATCGAACGCAAAGCGGTGATGGCAGCAGACTTCGGCAGTACAGAACCACAACAAACTTTGGAGGATTGGTAACATGGGCGACGCACAAAGACGCAAGAAACTAGGAATACCGCCGACTCCTCGCAGGGAGAAAATCGCTCGATTCACCGCCACTCTTCAAGGCGCCGTAGAGCAATCCTACGTCGCAGCCAAGATCTTCGACAGCACGACCGCACTCGAAGTTACCATGCAATTTCACTTGTATTTAATAAATTACAAGCTCTACGCAGAAGTCGCTTTTCCCGCTAGCGAGTGGAGCCAGTATGGCTGGGTTGGCGAACACATCGACGAAATCTCGCCGCTCGTCTCTCGGCTGGTGTTCGAGCGAAATCCTTTAGATGTTGCCACTATCGATTCTAAGAAATTGTGAAAGAAAAATTCGACCCGACCAGCTTGGATTTCGAGCCAGCCTTCGAGTTCGTCCCCGAGGAGGACGACGATTGGCGGGAAGGTGGTGACTTAACGATCGAACCGGAGATCCTCACCGGAGTCGGTGATTGGGTGCAGCCGATCGATGCGTACAATGCTCGTGGCGCCGACTTTGGTCAGATTCAAACAGTTAAAGGTTTCAACCTAGAAGTTGCCTGGATATCTGACGCGATCGTCACATCCGTATTTATCGACGATGTACGTCCGATCGACTCTCCCACTGTGGCTCAAGTCGATCGCGTTAAAGCATCGCGGCTCACAGCCCTGCCGTCTGCCTGTCCGGATCGGATCGACCCCAGACCATCGGCACCCTTTCATCTGGGGGATCTAGTCATGGCGCGATCGATCCTCTGTCGTCACGGAGTGCAGTTGGGAGTCGTCACCGAAATCCTCCCCGCAGACCGCTACAGGGTACAGTGGCAGCACATCGTCGGCTCTCGGGCTAAAGATTCGCGCACGAGCTGGTGTCCCGACTCCTGGCGGCGGGGACAGCTTTTGTCGGCAGAGTCGAGCTGGCACCAATT
>JAYVFW010000060.1:0-6119 GCA_043772715.1 Phormidesmis sp.
AAGGATTCAGCCTCGATAGACAGATTCATACTTCGATTCAGCAACGCCGCAAAAGCCTGTAGGATGACCAGGGCACAACACGATAAACTGAAGAACTGACTCTTCGTTCTGCTGCTGGATATTCAAACTCATGGCATCGTTTTTATTAGAAGTTGGCACAGAAGAACTCCCCGCAAGCTTTGTCGATGAAGCGCTGGCTCAATGGCGATCGCGCGTTCCCAAACTTCTTGCCGACCATTATTTAACTCCAGACGCGATCGCATATTACGGTACGCCTCGCCGTCTCGCGATCGTGATCAAAGGTTTACCGCTCCAGCAGTCTGACCAAACGGAAGAAGTCAAAGGCCCACCTGCACAAGCTGCCTTTAAAGCGGGAAAACCGACTAGAGCGGCAGAAGGGTTTGCCCAAAAGCAAGGCGTTTCGCTCGATGCGTTAGAGATCCGCCCGACGGAAAAGGGCGATTTTGTCTTTGTTCGCAAAGTGATTAAAGGTCGTCCAGTTTCTGAGATTCTCACCGAACTGGTGCCGCAATGGATCACGGGCTTAGAAGGCAAACGCCTAATGCGCTGGGGCGATGGCGATTTGAAATTTTCTCGTCCGATTCGCTGGTTAGTGGTGTTGTTGGATGAGCAAGTGTTGCCGATCGAGATCGTCAGCAATTCGATTCACTATGCGAGCGATCGTATTTCTCACGGGCATCGCGTTTTGCATCCCGATCCCGTTTCGATTCCCAATCCAGATGCGTATGTTTCAATATTAAAAACTGCGTTTGTTGAAGTTGACTCTGACCAGCGACAAACTACTATTCAGCAGCAAGTCGAAGCCGCTGCCGCTCAAATTGGAGGAGTTGCGACGATTTCGCCAGCGCTGTTGCGCGAAGTCACTAACTTAGTGGAATATCCGAGCGCAGTAGTCGGTAAGTTTGATGCAGAATTTTTAGAACTGCCGTCGGAAGTGATCACCACCGAGATGGAGAGTCATCAGCGCTATTTTCCGGTTCGCGAAAGTCAAGATTCTACGGAGCTATTGCCCTTTTTTATCACGGCTTCCAACGGCGACCCAGCCAAATCTGCGATTATTGCCGCCGGAAACGAACGGGTGATTCGAGCGCGGCTGTCAGATGGCAAATTCTTTTTCGATGCTGATCGTAAAGTCCCGCTTGAACGCTATTTGCCCAAGCTTGAAACCGTTACCTTTCAAGCCGATTTGGGATCGGTGCGGGGCAAAGTTGATCGAATCGGGACGATCGCCACTCAGATCGCCGATCAGCTTCAAATCATAGGCGAGGCGAAAAGTCACATTCAACGCGCTGCGCTGCTGTGCAAAGTCGATCTCGTAACGCAGATGGTCGGTGAGTTTCCTGAACTGCAAGGCGTGATGGGTCAGAAATATGCGATCGACAGCCAAGAACCCGAAGCGGTTGCTACGGCTATTTTCGAGCATTATCTACCTCGTGGTGCAGGGGATAGTTTGCCGCAAACGCTCCCAGGTCAGGTTGTGGGATTGAGCGATCGTCTCGATACGCTCGTCAGCATTTTTGGGTTAGGCATGATTCCGTCAGGTTCATCTGATCCCTTTGCATTGCGTCGAGCTGCAAATGCTATTGTCAATATCACTTGGTCAGCTAATCTCACCATTGATCTCTATCAGCTTCTAGAACAAGTTGTTAGCGATTTCTCTAGCAATCATGCTCATGTGTTAAAAGTTTCTACTTTAGAATTGCTGCAACAGTTGAAAGATTTCTTCTTACAGCGCATTCACACATTATTACGAGAAGACCACGGCGTTGATTATGATCTGGTTAATGCAGTGGTTGGCGACAACGACCCAGAATATGCAGAACGATCGTTGAGGAATTTATTAGATGTGCGCGATCGTGCCCAATTCCTACAAGCAATTCGCAACGATGGCAGACTCGCCACAATCTACGAAACGGTGAATCGTGCCTCTCGTCTTGCCGCGCAAGGAACGTTAGATACTCAGCAATTGAACCCTGCTGAAGTGGTGCATCCCGATCGTTTCCAAAAATCCTCAGAACAAACCTTCTACGATGCGCTGGTTACACTCTCTCAACAAGGGCAGCAAGATTACACTAAACTCGTTGAGTCACTGAGTCAAATTGCTCCAGCGGTCAGCAAATTCTTTGACGGTGAAGACAGCATTTTGGTGATGGACTCTGATCCGGCAATTAAGCAAAATCGCCTTAACTTACTAGGCGTATTGCGAAACCATGCGCGAGTTTTGGCAGATTTTGGCGCGATCGTCAAAAGTTAACAGGCGCTCTACTCGTCCTGATTTTTTCGAGCGTCTTCTCGGCGTTTTTGATGCTCTGCAAAGATTTCAGGGAAGCGATCGGTGTCTTCAGGCTTATACCAATGGGTATTGGGGTCTGCTTTAATTTTTTCAACAATCACACTAATAGCTTCCGCATCATCTCGATGCTCAAGAATGTAAGCTCTGAGTTCCTTTCGTGTCATGGCATTAAAATCAGGCTTCATTTTCAAAACTCCATTCCCCATCATGGGTGATGATAATTTCTATTTCTTCTCCTGCCAAGATGCAAATATCTCCTGCCCGCTCATCCAATCTGACAAGATAAATTGGACGGTACAGAGTCGTGAGATTTTGGCAAAGGACGAAGCACCGAGCTTCTTGTTTTGAGGTTGGATATAGCGGTCTTCTCATTCTAGCCATATTTTTATTTGCTGGAGTTCATCATGTCACAATTGAGTAACTGTTAGGAACTGTTAAGCAGTACGATAAAGAATGCAAAACTATTGATCGCAAGCAGACTATGCTCCACGCTTATGTAATCGGACTCGGAAAATCAGGCAATGCGGCGGCTCGATTACTCAAGCGCAATGGGTGGCAAGTCACAGTCAGCGATCGCGGCACCTCCAACACTCTACAACAACAGAAACAACAACTCAACGCTGAAGAAATTCACGTCACGTTAGGAGATGATTTTGATCCAGCTTTGGAAACGCCAGAGCTAATCGTGGTTAGTCCCGGTGTACCGTGGAATGTTCCTGCTTTGGTGAAAGCCAGAGAACTGGGAATCGCAACGATCGGAGAAATGGAATTAGCATGGCAAAACTTACAGTCATGTCCGTGGATTGGGATCACAGGTACGAACGGTAAAACAACCACAACTGCACTAATTGCCGCCATCTTTCAAACTGCCGGATTTCACGCTCCCGCCTTTGGCAATATTGGCTACGCTGCCTGTGAAGTCGCAATGTTAGAGCCTCAGCCCGATTGGGCGATCGCTGAGTTTAGCAGCTATCAGATCGAAGCCGCTCCCACAGTTGCCCCTCGTATTGGCATTTGGACAACCTTCACGCCTGATCATCTCAGTCGTCACAAAACCTTAGAAAACTACTTCAACATCAAAGCTCATCTCCTTCGTCAGTCTGAACAGCAGATTCTTAACGGAGATGATCCCTACTTGAGGAATATGGGGGTCAAACAATCCGATCCCGTTTCTGCAACCGCTTGCTGGACAAGTGTTAAAGGCAAATCTGAGTTAGTCGGTGATCCTGACTTAGGTGCCTATATTGAGGATGAGTGGGCGATCGTGCAAAATCTCCCGATCGTCGAAGTCAACACTCTGCGAATGCCCGGATCTCACAACCAGCAAAACCTCCTGATGGCAGTCGCCGCCGCCCATCTCGCCGGAATTGAGAAAGCCGCTATTGTGGACGCGATCGCTAACTTCCCAGGTGTATCTCATCGGTTGGAACACATTTGCACTTGGCAAAGCATCGACTTTATCAACGACAGTAAAGCCACCAACTACGACGCAGCAGAAGTCGGATTGTCTGCGGTAAAAAGTCCCGCAATTTTGATTGCGGGCGGTGAAGCCAAAACTGGCGAAGATGCGGCTTGGCTCAAAGTGATTCAAGAAAAAGCAGCAGCGGTGTTGCTGATTGGAAGTGCAGCAGCAACGTTTGCTCAACGGTTGGAGCAAGTGGGTTATACAGATTATGAAATTGTGGAAACGATGGAACGAGCCGTGGAGCGATCGCGCGAACTTGCCAAACAGCAGTCTGCCCAAGTCGTTCTTTTATCGCCTGCCTGTGCCAGCTTTGACCAATATCCAAACTTTGAGCAGCGCGGTGATCACTTTCGTCAACTTTGTTTAAAATTGCTCAATTAACAATCGCAAGATCTAGAAGTGAGGAGTCAAAGCGATCTGGTTCATAGTAATTTTTTAAACGCTTCGATCGTTAACCCAGCGTCACGCACAATTCCGCCCATTGTGATTGCATTCACCGGATTATGACGTGGAATCACCAAAATTCTCTTAGTCATCTCACAGATAACCTTTTATGCCACAATCAACAACATCGCCGCGATCGCCACCAGAATGCTCTATTGCCCCCGCCCTGGCTTGCAATCTGCAAAACCCAATGCCTCTGTGTCGAGGAAACTTGCGATCGCCATCTCAACGACTGCTTCGATTGGGTACTCAATTTCAGCAACACGAGCAACAAGAGCTGCTCGAACTCGCTCAGGCAACCGCCCTAAGATGACTTCGGCATCGGCGGGGGAAAGTTGCTCTTGAAGTTTTGCCTGCATAGCTTCGCCTTTCAGTAGGGGTCTGGGCGTTATAAGGAGGTTCAGTTGCTTAGCCGATGTCGAATGTATTGTTGCTGTTGCTGATAGTAAAGTTTCTGCCACGCTTCCGCGTCAAACGGCTGACCCTGCACAGCTTGAGTTCGATTCATTATTTCTCCGCTTTACTGATCTAATCCTACAATGAGAAGGGAGTAGTTGCTACATTGCTCAAGCAATTTGGTGAATGTCCATCCCATCCTCCTACAGTTGGGTGGCAAGGATAAACTGTCACCGTAGGGTGGGTACACTTTGCCTTGCCTATCTAGATGAGTCAACCCTCCGGAATGGGCACGGGCAACTGCCGTTCGTTCATCCTACGGCTACTTCTGTCAGGCAGTCAGGATTGAGAGATAATACTTTGCTGCTTTAGCAGTTCAGAATCATAGGGATATATCTACCCATTGATTGATTGCAAGACCCCAACAAAAACCTATTGTCAAGCTATGGAACAAAAAACTCTGCTGCTCCTGACACAGCCCCATTACTGTATTACACACTCTCTAAGCCACTTATGAAAACCCTGGAATACCAATATGCACTACAACGCAGTGCAACGATTCTAGTAATGGCTACTTTTTCCCTCGTCCTGCTAGCAGGTATCACGGGTATCCTAATCTCCAGCAACTCTTTAACTAACGAGGCTTTAGTCGGCTTCCTTCATAAGTTCTCGGGCCACGGACTAATCGTCGTTGCGGTTCTTCAAGTAGCTGTTCTGTTTTTAGGTCGGAAATTTCGCCTTAGCAGTCCAGCAGCTGGCAGCTAAACTTTTGCAACATACATTTATTTAAAAGGAGAACGAATATGCCAAAGATCATGGCTGAAGGCAAGACCTTTGAAGTTGCCGAAGGAACTAACCTGAGACAAGCATTGCTCGACCAGGACATCGATCTCTACAGTAAGGGAGCAAAAATCCTGAACTGTCATGGATACGGACTCTGCGGCACATGCTTGGTTCAAGTTGAGGGCATAGTTTCAGAAGCGACCCAAGTAGAAACGGTGCGGATGGCTTTTCCGCCTCATTCTGCTCACAAGGAGCGGCGGTTGTCTTGCCAAGTCAAAGTACTGGGTGATGTGTGCATTACACGGTTTGATGGGCATTTTGGGGACGGTGAACATTCTATCTGGACACCTGAACAGGGATTAATGCAAGTCTCAGCGATCGATTCACAGTAAGTTTTTGCACCTCGATTTGCATTTGTCCATCAAATGACGGAGTTTGTTCCAGGTAAAGCATGGTCGATTCTGCGCCCGCTGTGGCGATCTCGTTGAGGTTGTGATTGCAGGCTATGGCGAAGATTAAATCGTCAGAATTTGTGGCAGGAGTCCTTGTAGGTCGTCTGCCTTCTCCCATTTCAAGGATATATTAGCTCTGTAGAAGATACAACTTTTTCCTGTATCGCCCAGCAATTCTCATTATGGAAAATTAACTAGAGTTGGGCGGGACTTCTAACTCCAGTCCTTCAATCATGAAGGTGAGCAAATGATCCCAACTCTCGAA
>JAYVFW010000061.1:0-2209 GCA_043772715.1 Phormidesmis sp.
GAGCCGCTGGTCTAGATTTTTTCGTGAGAGCTTCATTGGCGTGACTTAATAAAACTAGGTGAATACAAAGATAGGGAGCTATCACAGCCCCCTAAAGTCAACAAAAAAGCCTACCTCTATAGCCTAGCTCTGAATCTCTAGACCTCAGCAGGCTCAGGCTCGCTCTCGCTCTCTTCTTTTGGCACTTCTTGTTTGACGGTCATGTAACGAATGACTTCAGTGCTAAGGCGCATTGCTCGCTCCATTGGGGCAACTTGGCTGCCGTCGCCCTGATAGTTCATCTGAACGTAGACCCCCTCGCGCTGTTTGGCGATCTCGTAGGCTAAACGACGCTTGCCCCGATGTTGAGTTTCGATGATTTCTGCGCCGTTTTCCTTCAGAATATTCTGATACTTCTCGATCGCAGCTTCTACAGCTTCGTCGCCCACATCAGGACGAAGAATATACATGGTTTCATAGATATAGTTCATGACTAGTCTCCTTATGGACAATGGGCTTTTTGGGTGGCTGCTCAAATTTGGCGAATCGTGTTAGTCAACACTGGATGCGCGGCTCTGTTGACCAATCATTAAAAAAGCAAGGACTTACAATTCTATATCAATTTTTCAGCAATCCGGCTGACTGATTCGAGATTTTGAGGGTTGTAGGTTTGGTTTAAACGCTCGATCGCAATTTATATTCCTAAATTAAAAGGTATCGGTTCAGTTATGGCACAGCGTTATGTTCGAGTCCAAAGCCTTGACGGGAAGATTCACTACGGACTGCTGCAAATCGATCGCAAAGTTCAGGTTTTAGATGCGCCTCCCTGGTTAAAAGGGCAATTGACGACGCTTGAACTCGATGCCGACCAATACCAAATTTTGGCTCCTTGTGCGCCCTCAAAAATCGTGGCAGTGGGCAAAAACTATGCAAACCATGCTGCCGAAATGGGAACACCCGTTCCGCAAGAGCCGCTGCTGTTTCTTAAGCCGCCCACGACGGTGATTGCATCGGGGGCAGAAATTTTCTACCCGACTCAATCGGCACGGGTAGATTATGAGGGCGAGTTAGCGCTGGTGATTGGAGAGCGCTGCACCCACTGCACACTTGAAGAAGCGCACAGCAAAATTTGGGGTTATACGATCGCCAATGATGTGACGGCGAGAGACTTACAAAAAAAAGACGGTCAGTGGACTAGGGCAAAGGGCTTTGATACGTTTTGCCCGATCGGGCCGTGGGTGGTGAGAGAAATCAGTGCCGGGGCACGGCTCCAGACGTTTATCAATGACAGTGTTCAGCCTGCTCAGTCTGCTGCGATCAGCGAAATGGTGTTTGCGCCCGACGTGTTGGTGTCTTATATCAGTCAGGTGATGACGCTGCTGCCCGGAGATGTGGTGTTAACCGGAACGCCTGAAGGAGTCGGCGCGATCGAGGTCGGCGATCGCGTCCGCATTGAGATCGAAGGAATCGGGTTTTTGGAGAACGCTATCACCACTCGCGCCGCGTTGCAGCCAGCCTCGTGACCTATCGGACTTGCATATAAACTGCATCAGAGATCGTGGGAATTTCAGCATAGCGACCTAGGGCAGATTGGACGATCGAGTAACCCACAGCCACGATCATGCCCAAGAAAATTGCGTTGAACAAAGTTTGAGTTAAGAAACCCATTCCCAACAGGCTTGCGAACACATATTGCCAGAGGATGCTGATCAAGCTCAACACAATGCCAAACAGAATGGCTTGCATCACATTGAAGCGAATAAAGTGAGGAATATTTTCGTTTCTGACCACCAGCAAAAAGAGGGCAAAGAATACGACAAACGCTGTGATTCCACCCAGGCTAAAATAGACGGCTAGCAAAGGCGACAGGGGAAGCGCAATGATCGCCAAAAGCGGAGTCAGAAAAGAGTTAGTGATAGCTAAAGGAGCGCTCACCAGGACAATCAGGTCTAGCAAAGGCAGGAGATAGGCGAGGCAAGCGAAGATACGATCGGATACAGTTGTAGACCCACGCAAAGACATAGTGCGTTCTCCCGGTTAAAGTAGTTAGTTTCTCAGGTCTCTAGCCAAGAATAACGCAAATTCTCTAACACCCTAAACCCGCTTACTCAACGTCAGCCACCCTAAACCCCATCTGACACTCAAACTGATCAGGCTGCTGCTCAGTCAGCTTGCGAATGGCGTGACCACAGCGAAGCTCTCCGTGGCTCCAGCGAGGTAGACCGCTTTG
>JAYVFW010000062.1:0-2206 GCA_043772715.1 Phormidesmis sp.
CCGATACTTGCTCACCGCTTTCGGCTGCCAAGGCTTCTAGTCGCTCCTGCTGGTCTTGAGAAATGCAGCTTTGAATCAGCGTTTCTACATCACCTTCTAAAAGCGAAGCTAACGGAAAGTTCTGACCTAATCGGTGGTCAGTGATCCGATTATCTTTGTAGTTATAGGTGCGAATTTTTTCCGATCGTGACCCCGTTCCCACTTGCGATCGTCGCATTGAAGTGACGGCTTCTTGCTGCTCACGCAGTTTGATTTCGTAGAGCTTTGCCCGCAAAATTTGCATCGCTCGTTCACGGTTTTGCAATTGCGATCGTTCTTCAGTGCAAAAGATCCGAATCCCTGTTGGTTTATGCATTAAGTCAACGGCTGTCTCAACTTTGTTGACGTTTTGACCACCCGCACCACCCGATCGAGCCGTGGTTAATTCGATATCTTTGGGGTCGATATGAACTTCTACTTCATCGACTTCGGGCATAATTGCCACTGTTGCCGTTGAGGTGTGAACACGCCCTGATGCCTCAGTCAGAGGGACGCGCTGAACTCGGTGAACCCCCGCCTCGAATTTGAGTTTGCTGTAGACGCGATCGCCCTGAATTTCTAGCACAACTTCTTTAAATCCACCCATATCGGCTAGAGATTCACTGACCAGCTTCACACGCCAGCCTTGACGCTCGGCGTATCGAGAATAGAGCCGCAGCAGATCACCTGCCCAGATACTTGCCTCGTCGCCACCCGTGCCCGCCCGAATCTCCAACATGATGTTTCTTTCATCGTTGGGATCGCTAGGAAGCAGCAAAACCTTGAGCCGAGATTCTAACTGATTCGATTTATCTTGGAGTTCACCAACCTCAAGCGATGCCATCTCCTGAAGCTCAGGATCACTGCTCGCTTCTTTTAAAATCTGGCGGACACCTGCTAGATCTTGCTGAATGGTTCGCCAGTTTTCATAAGTGTCAACGACTTCCTCTAGTGAAGAACGCATCTTTGCCACCCGTTGAAACTCAGGCGGATCTTTGGCGACATCTGGGTCGCCCAGTCGCCGCGTTAACTCGTTAAAGGTTTGCTCAACTGAATTTAACTTTGCTAGCAGGTATGCTTCAGCCATAAGACAAGACAAAAAGTTAGGGTTTACAGCTAGGTTCCAATCAATGAGCGATCGCCAAGATTGGAAGACATTAATTTCGGAACTGATTCCAAAATCACCTAGCTGCCCTATTTCTTGTCGTCAGTTTCGGTTTCGTCCACCATGCCATATTTCCGCATGAAGCGTTCTACCCGACCTTCAGTGTCAATAATCTTCTGGGTGCCCGTGAAAAATGGGTGATTTCCAGACCACACATCAACGTTGAGTTGGGGCTTTGTAGACCCGATCGTCATCACAACTTCACCGTTGCAATAGACTTTGGCTTCGGGATACCACTTGGGATGAATATCAGGCTTAGGCATTGAGAATCTCCATTCTATTGCTAGATCAATTTTAACAGTTTGGTCAAGAATCGTTGGCGATCGACCAATGACAAGAATAAAGTTAGCGCTTCGAGAACTGAGGAGCTTTCCGCGCTTTACGTAGACCGTATTTCTTCCGCTCTTTAGCGCGAGGGTCACGAGTCAGATAGCCTTCCGTTTTGAGGGGCTTCCGATTTTCGGGGTCGAGTTGGCAAAGCGCACGAGCCACCCCAAGACGAATGGCATCCGCCTGCCCAGTCAAACCACCCCCATGAGCGTTAACAAGAATGTCATACTCACCTTCTAATCCCAATGTTTCGAGGGGAGCTTTCGCCGCCGACAAATATTCCGGGTTGAATTGAAGATATAAATCTCCAGGCTTGCCGTTGACTGTGATTTGACCTTCACCGGGAACGAGGCGAACCCGTGCTACCGCAGACTTACGGCGACCCGTACCTAGATAGACGACGCGACCTTCAGTGGCTTGCATTAGTTAGCTCCTTTGGGGATGGTGTTGATTTCGAGAACTTGAGGCTTTTGAGCCGCGTGAGGATGATTCGGACCTGCGTACACGTTCATCTTGGTAAACAGTTGGCGACCCAGCGAGTTCTTCGGCAACATTCCTTTGACGGCGCGTTCGATAATTCGCTCAGGGATACGCGCTTGCAGCTTATCGAAAGTCTCGGTCTTCATCCCACCGGGACGACCAGAGTTGCGGCGGTAGAGTTTCTGGGTACGCTTTTTGCCCGTCACTTCAATC
>JAYVFW010000063.1:0-2199 GCA_043772715.1 Phormidesmis sp.
ATAACTTCTCCAGTTCAGCCGTATAGATCAACAGAGGTCAACAACCCTAGATGTTCTATCACTGCTCTTGGAGGAACCGACTATGTTGCGCTCTATTGACAACCCATTCATCGCAATACTACAGCCAATTTCTAACAGACTGGAAATGTTCGAGATTCGCAATGCTGAAACGGCCCACTTCTTTTGCAAAGTCATTCCATCTCAATGCCCATTTGAGCGAGATGTTAGATGGTTTGGTCAGACGCTGTTTCACATTCCCCCCCTGTGTAAGTTAAATCCTTTGAATCAGCAGTTGATAGAACTGCGATTCAAAGCGCTCTGCTATCTCGCTGATCAGTGTGGAGAAGATATTAGCCTCTACTGCCAGTAAAGCAGTGGGTCACCTTTTTTCCTAGACCGCCACTGACGCAAGAATTTCGCTAAGGTCATAGAGACACCTGCTGCGATCGTTTGCCCCGACTATGACTGATCAACTCTCTTCTGATTTGTCCTTCCCGACTTATGCTGACATCGAAGCCGCCGCAGAACGGTTGTCAGGCAAGGCGCACCACACGCCAGTTTTGACCTCTACCACGGTCAACCAGCGCACTAAGAGTCAGGTTTTCTTTAAATGCGAGAATTTTCAGCGCACGGGTTCTTTTAAGTTTCGGGGAGCCTTTAACGCCCTTTCGCAACTGTCTACTGATCAAAAAAAGCGGGGTGTTGTGGCATTTTCTTCGGGCAATCATGCTCAAGCCTTGGCACGATCGGGCAAACTTTTAAACATCCCAGTCACGATCGTCATGCCCAACGATGCCCCGGTCGTTAAACAAGCGGCAACCCGCGAGTATGGGGCAGAAATTATCTTCTACGATCGTGTCACCCAAAAGCGAGAGGAGGTGACTCAGCAAATTGTCGATCAGCGATCGTTGACCCTGATTCCTCCCTTTGACTATGCGCCTGTGATTGCCGGACAGGGCACCACTGCTAAAGAACTGCTCGAAGAGGTAGGGCCGTTGGATATGCTGCTCGTTTGCTGCGGGGGCGGCGGACTGCTGTCGGGATGCGCGATCGCCGCCGATGCCTTAGCTCCCAACTGTCAAATGGTGGGCGTGGAGCCAAAACGGGCAGACGATGCGATGCGATCGTTCTATAGCAAAACGCTGCAAGTGGTTGAAGATCCGCAGACGATCGCCGATGGTGCCCGAACGCGATCGCTCGGTCAACTCACCTTTCCGCTGATCTTGAACTATGTGGATGACATGGTAACGGTTTCTGACGCAGCTCTCGCGCGAACAATGTTCTTTTTATGGGAACGCCTCAAGATTGTCGTAGAACCCACTGGAGCGTTAGCGGCGGCGGCGTTGCTAGAAGGCATTATCGCTCTACCCGATGCTCGAATTGGCGTGATCATCAGTGGTGGCAATGTAGACCTTAAAGAAGCCAGTAAACTATTTGCTAAAACCACTTCTAAACAAAAGACAAGCCATCGCCTTCCTCTCGCGCAAGAACTTAGCTAACGATCCGAGTTGGGGGAGCTAGACGATGGATCTGCTGCTTCTAAGTGCATTCCTAAACTGTCAATGCCTGATGATTTCATGCGATCGAACCAGACAAAATCATCAGGCGGCTCACACTGCGCTTGAATGGGAAGATTAACTTTGGCTTTAATGGCGGTGGCACATTCGGTCAAAGAAGCGGCTCCGCGATCGCTGGTGTTGGGCGTTCCGATCGTCATCACCAAATGCTTAACTCCATCTAACCGAACTGCCGCTTCTGCAACTTCAGCGAGTTAAGTAGGCGTTTTGCGGGCGATCTTTCTGCCTACTTCTAGGGATTGCTCGATCGCGCAAAACTGACACGAGGTTGCAGTGTTGCCATAGCGAATGCAAGTTTGCAGAACAGTTGTAGCTAATACATCTCGGCTGTGTAGTAGAGCAATCTTCCAATAGGGAACACCGTCAGTTGTGGTGAGATTGTAGAACTGAGGTTGTTGAAGAAAGCTAATCGATGAAATCGTTTCTCCGTGCCGTTCTAACGTCAACTCTGTTGATGGATCATGACTGACAGAGTAGGGCAATCGCGCTGCCAAACTGTTATAAATCGGCACCATGATAGTTGTGCTAAGTAGGAGGGTGAAATTAAATATAAGATAGGAAGACCCTCTAATTAACCCCTCTTTATGCCTGCTCCCCTCCGGATCATTTTGACTTCAGAAGA
>JAYVFW010000064.1:0-6062 GCA_043772715.1 Phormidesmis sp.
TCACGTTAATTGAGGTGATACCAACCATCGGGAAAACAGCGAAACGACTGGTTTCAGTCTACCCCTTTTGCCCTGTACTCAATTTAAATTGGTATCAGAACCTACGCCCTTGGGTCAGAGACTTAGACCGCTCGGCTGAGTTGAGCAAGCAGACGGCTTACATGGCTGCCTTCATTGGAGCCGGGGCAGGACTCGCGACGGCAGCAACGATGGGAATCGGATTAACGGCAATTCTGCCCCTTGCGGCGGCGGCATACAACTTCTTTACAGGGCAGCAATCCGCCAGAGAGCAAGGGGTGAGGGAAAGCGAGTATTTGCTCCTAAAGACGTGCCCCGAACTGCTGAAACTGATTTATGCCCTGACTCAGAAGGGAATGCCTAAAGAGGCATTGGTCGAGTGTGATGACGACTTGTTAGGGGCGTTCACGATGCAGTTTCAACAACGCGCCTCACTAGGTATGAGTGATGCCCTTGATCACGACATCGTGAAATCGTTTCAAAGGATTGTGCAGGAGAAGTGTGAGGCGGAGAGTTTGGCACGAGCGATCGTGGCTGAGACTGAGGGCTTTGTGTTTGACACGCTCTATCAATCGACCGAGCCGAAACCTGAATCTCTCCCAGCCGCTACGGATTCGGGTTCGGTCGCCACATCTTCACCCATCGGCAATCACACGCGCCTGGGAGCCGTCGAGGTCGCTGCTTCCCCGGCTGCTCAGTCGCCTGCAAACAAGACTGAACTGCTAGATCGCCTCAAGGTCGAGTGTTCCGCCCTTCTAAGATTGGTGAAGTCTCAACCCATTCGAGCGGTCGGAACTCAAAGAACAGGCAAAACCACGCTGGTTAAAAAGTTAGCTCTGTTGCGGTTGCTCCTTCTGCCCAGTCATAAAGTCATTGCTTCGACTCCCCACGATGAGCCTGACAATCTTTATCCCTCAGTGTTTCAAGTCGTGGGACTGAAATCAGGCAAGCGAGATTATCCCGCGATCGCAAGAGCGTGGGAGGCGATGGCAACTCGGATCGAAAATGGCAACCGCTCATCCATCACGACGGTTTGGGATGAGTTTGGGCTGTTCAACAAAGTGATGGAGGAAGAGACGCTAACGAGCGTTCTGACCTCCAGTTTGAGAGAAGCGACTAAGCATGGTGAGTTTCCTGTGTTCATCGTGCATGGGGAAACTCAGGCATTCTTACCAGGCTCTAGAGGTTTGGTGACGGTCTTTCTCAGTTCAACGGTCAGAGTCGAAACGATCGGGCAATTGGTGACGGGCGCTGATGGTCTGGATGAGATGCGTCCCACTGGCAAGTTTCGTGTGACTTGGCTCGACGGCACCAAAGAAGAGGGGCGGTTTCGTTGCTTTACCCGTGAGCAAATTGCCGCTCGTAATGACAACCTAGATATCGCATGGCTGCGCGACACCAGCAATGACCCAGAAGACGAGCTAACCGAGCCAGAGGAGATTGCTGCCGCTATTGCTGGACATTTGCGGAATGCTTTGGCAGAAATTGAGATGTTGAGTCAGGAGCTAGACTCTGAAGATGAGGGACAGGTTTTACCGGAGATCATTGAGCGATGAATGCAACAAAGGAAACGATTATTGATTGTTTGCGGCAAAATCACGCTCATCTCAGCAATCACTATCATGTCAAAAAGATTGGTTTATTTGGCTCATTTGCGACGGAGACGGCAACGGCAACGAGTGATGTTGATTTGCTGATCGAGTTTGAACAACCGATCGGCTTAAAGTTCGTCGATTTATGTGACTATCTTGAAGCTTGCTTGGGCAGAAAGGTGGACGTTGTGACGATGGCGGGCATTGCGAATATTCGTAATCGATCGGTAGCAGAGAGCATTACCCGGAGCCTGGTTTATGTCTAGGCGGGGCGATCGTGAGCGTTTAGCCGATATGCTAGATGCCATTCAAAGAGCAACCAGTTACATTGCAGATATTAGTTATGAAGATTTTTTAGTGGACACCAAAACGCAAGATGCCACAGTCCGCGCATTAGAGGTGTTGGGGGAAGCCAGTAAAGATATATCGCTCGATATCAAAACTCGCTTTCCCGAAGTTCCCTGGAAACAGATTGCTGGTCAACGAGATAAGCTGATTCATAATTATTTTGGCGTAAACCTTGATATTGTCTGGGAAACTATTACGCTTGATCTTCCCGTCTTGAGGTTGCAAGTGATGCAAGCGTTGGCAGAAACAGGAGAACCAGCGTGAGTAAGTTAAGCCGAGTAAAGGGCTTGCCGCTAGCAGATTGGGAGGCAGGGACACTATGAGCGGTTCAATCGACACCGAACCCTCAGCAGGAAACAGCAGCACAAATAATAGACCTGAGATTCCTGAATCTTGGTTAGAGCTAACTCTTGGAGAGGTAATCGACTACGGGAAAACAGTTAAGGCAGAACCGAGTGAGATTCCCACCGATGCTTGGGTACTTGAGCTTGAAGACATTGAAAAGGATACGTCACAATTGTTACAGCGTTTAACTTTTGCAGAACGTCAATCAAAAAGTACCAAGAATAGATTTGCAGCAGGTGATGTGCCCTATGGCAAGCTTCGTCCATACCTTAATAAAGTTCTCATAGCGAACCAAGATGGATATTGCACAACCGAGATCATTCCTCTCAAGCCGAACCTAGCGATTAACGAACGGTATCTTTTCTATTGGCTTAAGCATTCTGAATTTCTTAGCTACGTTGAATCGGTGAGTCATGGTATTCAAATGCCGCGTCTTGGAACCGAGGCTGGATTAAAGGCACCATTGATATTAGCTCCAGTCAACGAGCAACGCCGCATTGTTGCCAAGCTGGACAGCCTGTTTGCCCGTAGTCGTCGTGCCCGTGAGGAGTTGGAGCGGATTCCTAAGCTGTACGATCGCTACAAACAAGCCGTGTTAGCCGCTGCCTGCTCCGGTCGCCTCACCGCTGATTGGCGTGAGCAAAATCCCATTTTGGAAACTGCTTCAGAGCTTATGAAGCGAGTTTTTGAGCTTCGCAAGAATGAGCAGCAAGAGGAATGTAGTCTAACAAAAGAAGGAAGTCAAAAAAAGCTAGAGTTGAAAATTTTTGAAATTAATGTAGATCCTGATAAGTATGCTCTAAATGAGCTTCCATCATCTTGGATATGGTCTTGTATAGACAACTTGGGAAGAGTAAGAGGGGGTAAGCGTTTACCAAAAGGTGTATCCCTTTCCAATGATGATACTGGTTTTATATACATTAGAGCGGGAGATTTAAAGAATGGAACTGTCCTAACAGATGACTTGCGTTTTGTTCCGGAAGATATACAACCACTAATTAAAAATTATACGGTTTCAGCAGGTGATATTTATATAACTATCGTAGGTGCTTGCATTGGAGATTCAGGAATCATTCCTGCTCATCTAAATGGAGCAAACTTGACAGAAAATGCTGCTAAAATATCCAACCTCTTAGGGTGTAGTAACTATTATTTATCTATATGGCTGAGATCGCCAATGGCGCAGAAGCTTATTCAAGCTAATATTCTTTCTGCAACACAGGGAAAGTTGGCTCTCTTTAGAATCAAAAGTTTACCTGTTCCCTTGCCGCCGCTGGCTGAACAAAAAGAAATCGTTCAGCAAGTTGAAACACTATTTGAATCAATTGACCCAATGGTGCAGGAGTATCAAAAAGCAAGCAAGCTGTGCGACAGGCTTGAACAAGCCACCCTCGCCAAAGCCTTCCGGGGGGAGTTGCTGCCCCAAGATCCCAATGATGAACCCGCAGCAGCATTGCTAGAGCGACTGCAAGCCGAGAACCCTACCCAGACCAAAGGCAAAAGCGTAAAATCAAAGCAGCGATCGGGAGGGCAATCATGACGACCGAAGAATTATTGCTAGCCAAGTGGCGTAATCTCCCCCCTGACAAGCAACAGGAAGCATTAGCCTTTGTCGATCGCCTGAGCCGTCCTAACACCGATAGTCCACTGGGGCAAAAACTCCGGGCTATTCGCACAAAAATCATCGAATCTGGGGTGCCGCTTCTGAGTGACACCGAACTAGAACTGGAAATTGCAGAACGACGGGGCGATCCAGAGGCGATCAACTAGTGGTTCTTTCCTTCATTGATTCAGGTATTCTGATTGCGGCTGCACGTGGAAATTCCCCTCGTGCTCAACTGGCTTTGGATATTTTGGCTGATAGCGATCGCGTTTTTGGCTCCAGCATTTTCATTAAATTAGAAGTTCTACCAAAATCAGTATGCTACAAACAAACTTTAGAGAGTGAGTTCTACGAAGCCTTCTTTCAAGGTGTAACTCACTGGATGAGTGATTTAGAGACACTCACCCAATCCGCCTATCAGTTGGCTTGCACCTACGGATTATCTGGACTGGATGCTTTGAACGTTGCGGCTGCAATTTTGCTGGAGGCTGATGAATTTATCACCACGGAGAAATCTACGAAACCAATGTATCGCGTTCCTGATATCCAGTTTGTGACGGTTTAGGCGATCGGCTTGAACAAGCGACTCTCTCCAAAGCCTTCCGGGGTGAGTTAGTCCCGCAAGACCTCAACGATGAACCAGCTTCGGCATTGCTAGAGCGCATCCTGACCGACAAGCAAGACCAGCCAACGACTAAGCGTAAGCAAACCAAAAACGTGGGCTAGTGCCCCAAGACAATTAAACACTCAGATGTCTAGATGTTTAGACATTCAAGCATCTCATTTTGAGTCTAGCCACTGCTCTAGCAACTCTTCCACGATCGCGCTCATTTCCCTGTCTTCATTTGCTGCTGCTGCTTTCAACCGCCGATGCATAGCTTTAGGCAGGTAAATAGTCGTCCGCTGGTAGGTTGGATCTTTGCTCTTAGATGTCTGAATGTCTAGATGTTCAGTTGTATCAGATGTTTGGGTGTCTGATGATTCAGTTGTGTCTGCTGCCTTGCCCGATCGAGCAGCACCAAAGAGATTGTCAAAGCGGCTCCCTTCTTTCTTGGTGCTCATGGCATAATTTCCCTGCCCACTTCGAGGTAGCAGCGCCATGCAATACCCGCATAAGACTCGCCCTTCACCTCATTCACGGGCACTCCCTCAAGCGCCGCTTTCTGGAACACTGCCAGCCGTCTAATGCCCGTTTTGAAGAGAGGTAACCCGGCTCTCTCCAGGGACGATCTCGCTTCCTCTCCCACCTTGCTAGGCACTGGCGGAATTAGAGTCAACAAAATGCGGTAGTCAGCCTCCAGACCTTGCAGCGCGTCCACCATTTGCAGCATTGCCCCCATTGCCAACGCATCAGGAGACGTGGGAAGAATCAGCAAATCTGTCCCTGATGCCAGCGTCTTCAGGTCATCCGGCGCAGGTCTAGCAGGTGTATCGACAATGATATGTTCATAATTGCGGGCGAACTTAACGGCAGCCTTCTCGTCCACTACCTTAAACGGTAAGTTTCCAGCGCTTGCCCATTGCAAGGCAGAACGGTTCAAATCACCGTCAACCAGCAGTGTGGGTGCTTTCATTTGGCAAAATGCCGCCAGATGCAAAGCAGTTGTGCTCTTGCCAACGCCACCCTTAAAGGATGCGATCGTGATTATCATTGGTCAGTTTCATGATGCTTGACGGTAGTTTACCGCCTAAAGCATTCAGAAGCTCAAGCAGTTGGATGTCTGAAAGTTCAGATGCTTAGATGTCTAAACATTCAAACGCTCATAGTGCCAGCAAAATGTTAGCTTCTGCCTCCTCTACCGAATAGTCGGAGAAGTGGTTAGAGGTAATCAGTCTCGGTGAGTCTCCCAGATTAAATGTCTAGATGTTCAGATGTCCAGGTTGTTGAGTTACTATAGGTTTATCGTCCTTGCTCTGAAGAGATTAGCGCTTGCAGGGGGTGCAAATCAAAGCCCAATCTACGGTAGTGATGATGGCTCGTGTGTGAGTTAGAGCCGCGATCGCTCAATCAAAAAGCGATAATTTACAAACGCAATGCCATTAACAAGGCACCTCTCTTCAATCACCCAACTGGCAGACTTCATCGCTTATCTCAGAATGAGACAGGTTGTCTCAGAAAAGGACTGGTTCTACAGTTGTACTTATCAAAAGTGATT
>JAYVFW010000065.1:0-6055 GCA_043772715.1 Phormidesmis sp.
CCAGACAGTTGCAGATCAACTCGCCACTGTTGCAGAAATTCAGCGCAATCGGGATTGTGGGCAAGAACAATGCGCGGCACCTCTTGCGGGACTCGATCGAGAACTCTCGACGTTTTGAAGTCTGGTGACCAATATTCAGGCAGCCCGACGATCGCCAGCCCTTCTCCCAAGGGATAAACCACCTGATCCCACAAAACAGACACGTCAATGCGGGTAAGCGCTTCTGTAATTGTGGCTCTACTAGAGCGGCGATGGAGATCATGATTGCCCAAAATTGCACAGACCCCAGCGCGACTGCGAATGTGTTTGAGTTGCAGAGCCAGGGAGTGAATCGGCGTAGGATCGTCTGTGACAAAATCACCTGTGATCACCACTAAATCAGGCTCGGCTTGATTGGTCGCCTCGATCGTCTGCCTCAATAAGCCGTCAGACAATCGCTTGCCATCGTAGTGCAAATCTGAAAGCTGCACGATCGTGGTGCCGTCTAGAGCGGGGGGCAAATCCACGATCGGAATGGTCAATCGATCAACGGTTAGCGAACCAGTGAGAAGTCTGTGCATTGTCTGGGGTCTGACAGCGATTACAGCTTAACAAAGGGCAAAGAAAGAAACGATGAAGCAGAGATGAAACAACGCTCGGAATCGACCCGCTTGTGTAAATCAAGCTCCCTGCACTCTTGAGCGATAGTCTGCGCTGTTTTGTCCATCGGTGCCACTGGTCGGGTTTTGTTGGGCGAGTTGACGTAATCGCACCACTCGATCGCTGGCTGCTGGGTGGTTGCTCAAAAAGGTCGGTGCTGATCTGCCACTCACCAGTTTTTGCATGAAGGCAGCCATTTGCGATTGAGCATATCCCGCCCGCCCCAAGGTCGTCAGCCCTCGCTGGTCAGCTTCATATTCGTCTTTGCGACTGTTGGGGAGATTGAGAGCGAGTTGAACGCCAATATTGACTGCCGTGCTGCGATCGAGTCCTGCGACTCCCAACAAACCTTGAGCAATTGACTTTTCTCGCATTTGCTTAATGGCGTGACGGGCAGCGATGTGACCAATTTCGTGACCCATAACACTGGCAAGTTGCGCTTCGTTATCGGCAGCTTTTAATAAGCCACGGTGGACATATACAAAACCCCCCATCGTCGCAAAAGCATTGATGCTATCGGCATCGACGACCTGAAAGGTGTAGCGCAGATTAGGGCGATCGCTTTTAGCCGCGAGCCGCTGCCCTACCTGATTTACATAGTCCATGATTCTAGAATTGCGAACCAGCCTGACCTGACTGCCCGTAATTTCTGCGTTAATTTGCTGACCCAGCGCGACTTCTTGGCGATCGTTGAGGCTAGACAACTGCACGACTTGAATGCCTCTTAGCAGCAAGTCTGCCCAAGAAAACGCTTGAGAGGCGAGCGGTTGACCTACCCAAATGCTGAGGGCAACCACCAGAGAAATGAGCGGATAAAACCAGCGCCGATACGATCGTTGAAACCGTTGATTAACCATAAAAGTGCAAGTTCAGATAAAGAAGGGATTCGCTGCGCTCAGACTAGCCCAAGAGCAAACCATTTAGATAGGAGACGGGTGTGATTGAGAATTGGTTGCAATCTGCCCTAAAGTTCCCTGATCAGCCAGAACGATCGTAGAGAAAAACCAGTAGCTCGCTGTTTTCCACTGCTGTTGGTCATGGTAATCTAGGGGGTCAAAAGTCAGCGATCGGCTGAAACAAACTCTAGAATTTTGGCAGTCAGTCGCGTGCTATAACTCATTACCGTATAGGCAAAATTTAGCGAATTTTTGCAACCAGCTTTCTTTTCTGACACCGCAACCGGGATTGGTATTTATGGCTCTTCTAGATTCTCAAGGTCGATTATTTGGCAAAGTTAGCCTTCTGGATGTCGGGGCAGGACTCGTCATTTTGATGGTGATTTTTGGTATTTTTTTCTTCCCAGGAACGTCTGGCTCGATCGCTCAGATGTCTCCGGCTAAACCGATCGAGGTGGATGTGGTCGTTCGTGGGCTGAGTGCTACCGACCCTAAAAGTTTGATTAAAGAGGGCGACAAAACTAACATCATCGTCCGCAAACAGCCATCGGGAGAAGCCACGCTTAAGGCGGTGAAGTTTTTGCCTCGAAATACGATCGTGCCTCAGCCTGATGGCTCTGTGAAAGCGCTGCCAGACCCCAGACCTGAAGTGTCATTTGTTAACGATATGGTTTTGACCCTGGTCAGCAAGGCGCAACTGACCAAAGACGGTCCGGTTTTGGGGGGTGAAAAAGTCAAGATTGGCACCACGATCGAGCTAGATGGTCCAGCCTATAATTTTTCGACTAGCGTGATTTCTGTCCGAGTTGACAAGTAGGACCCAAAAAATAGGGGCAGATCGTGAATCTACCCCTAAATCATGAGAGCTGATGCTGCTTGACTTGGGCAAGATGAATTAACGCATAGAATTTTTTGCAGACTTGACGGCTTTACTCGTCTTGGCTTCGGCTTTTTCAAGTGACTTCTTTAAAGTGCCTTCGACCGAACCCGCGCCTTGAGAATTGGATGGACGATTCATATTTCCAGCGCCAGCCGTTCCTTGAATGTCATTGAGTGCGCCACCTTGCGCCCGCTCGGTTATTGCCTCAAGACCTTGGGGACCTCCCTGGTCGATCGCGTCTTTAGCCTTGCGCTCATAAGTCTTGGCGGTGTCGCTAGCTTCGCCCTTGATAGGCTGATCTTTGGTCGGCAAACCAGAAGCCAGTGCGGGCATCGCTAGTGAGAACATCAGAACCGCACACAGACAAGCCGCGAAAATAGAGCGAACCGTTGATAAAAGAGACTTCATACAATCTTCCTCCAAATAGAAGCTAAATTTTTTGAGATCGGCAATAGATTCAATTTTAGTCTGTGTCTATCTACCCACAATTTCTAGCGTGTTCGCGTCTGTATCTGGAGTGACGTTTTGCTAGTTTTAAGCAATTATTTTGTCTACCGGAGGATAGATGTAGATGTCTTTATTGTCCTTTAGACATAAATTCTACGCGCGGCAAAAGGGGGTCTTCTACGACTCCGAAGCCTTTAAAGCCCCAGCGATCGAGCACTTTGGTTAACTGGGTTCCGGGCATCGTCTCGACTGAGAAGCGATCGCTGACACCAGAAGCGTGTTTGTTTAAATAGCTCAATGCGTCAAAGTGTTCTCGAAACAAAAGCACATAGCCAGTTTGAGGCGAACGATCATCTTTCTCGCCTCGATTAGGGTAAGCGGCAAGATAGCTGCCATCGGCTCTAGAGCGAATCAAATAATAAGTTTCAGACAGCATAAAGATTAAGATCGCAAACCATAAAACCCAAATTCACGTAGGGGCATGGCATTGCCGTGCCCATTAACAATGCCGCGCCTAGTTAATATCCGCCAGGTCAATTCTGGGGTCAACCGCTTTTAACAACAGATCAGCAATCAAGTTACCTAAAATCAGCATCACCGCCCCCATCATCAGACTGGCCATGACCAGATACAGGTCTTGAACCTGAACGGCTTGCAGAATTAATCGCCCTAGCCCTGGCCAGTTGAAGAAAAACTCAGCGATAAAAGCCCCGCTTAATAAACTGGCAAACTCAAATCCGAGTAGGGTGACGATCGGGTTGATCGCATTTCTGAGAGCGTGGACGTAGATGACTCGATTTTCAGGCAGTCCTTTAGCTCGTGCGGTTTGAATGTAGTCTTGCCGCAACACGTCGAGCAGTTGCCCGCGCATAATACGCTGCAATCCAGCAAAGCTCGTGACGCTAAGGGCGATCGTCGGCAAAATCATGTGCCAGCCGATATCGACGATTTTGCCCAAAAACGATAAGTCAGCGTGATCAATGCTGGTCATGTCTCCGACCGGAAAAAGGGGCGACGTGTTTTGGGCAAAGATCAGCAGCAGCAGCGCCGTAATCAGACTAGGAAAACCCTGCCCCGTGTAGCTCACGACTTGCAGAACACGATCGACCCAACGCTGTTGGTAAATCGCCGCCAGAATGCCCAACGGAATCGCGATCGCCCAAGTCACCACCAGCGACGAAATCGCAATCAGCAGCGTTGCCGGAACCCGCTCGATCAAAAGCGACACCACCGAGCGATTGTAGGCAAAACTCGTTCCAAAATCACCCTGAGTCACAATCCGCCACAACCACAGAAAATATTGTTCTATCCAAGATTTATCTAACCCAAACTGTTGTCTGAGTTGCTCAATTCGTTCGGGCGAAATCTTGGGATTTTCTCTCAGCGTGTCAAGATAGTCACCCGGCGACAGTTGAATGATAAAGAAACTCAGCGCCGAGGCTAACAGCAACGTCAGCAACGCTTGCAGCAGGCGCTTTGCCACAAATATTGAGGTGTCGCTGGTGATTGCCTCGGTGAATCGCTCCCAGCTCGATTGGAGCCGTCCACGAGCGGATGCAGTCATATTTGAGTCACGGGTCAAGGAGATCTCCTAATATCCTAATACTCAACTAGCGTAATGATCGGAACCTGGGGAAGCTGGTTCCGCCCGTTGAGGTCTTTTAGCTCGATGACAAAAGCACAGCCGACCAGTTCACATCCGGTTTGTTGAATCAGTCGTGCAGTGGCTCCGGCTGTGCCGCCAGTCGCGATCAGGTCGTCTACAATCAAAATTCGTGAGCCAGAATGCAGCGCGTCTTGATGAATCTCTAGACGATCGGTGCCATATTCCAGTTGATATTCGATTGAGTGAACGGCACCCGGAAGTTTGCCAGGTTTGCGAACCGGAATGAACCCGACCCGCATTTTGCAAGCCAATGGCGCACCAAAAATAAAGCCACGAGACTCCATGCCAACAATGAAATCAGGAGCCAGATCGCTACACTTTTCAGCCAAAGTGTCGATCGTGTAGTTCAGCCCATCTGGGTTGCTTAACAGAGTCGTAATGTCTTTAAACGAGATACCGGGTTTAGGGAAATCTGGAATTTCGCGAATCAGCGCTTTGAGATCCATAAAAAGTTTGAGAGCGATAGGGTATGAGTTGGGTTATCTCACAACTTGAGTCACTTGTCATCTCGATCGCGTCACCCAATCAAAAGAAACGATTGCAATCACGATCGAATCAAGAGATTTCTGACGTGAGCGATCGCGTTTTATTAGACCTCCTGCATGAATAAAATTCTCGATATAAACTCTCTCAGATCTTGCTCCGTTTAGGTCAGCTTGTGCCCCCTAAATCCCCCAGGATGGGGAATTTAGGGGGCGTTCCCGGATTCGTGCAAGAGGTCTATTGAGCAAACCCCAATTCTTTAAATCTGATATCCTAGACCTATAAAGCCAACCAATTACAACGATATTAACTAAAGTTTGATGACCCTTGAAAAGCAAATTAATCAACAGCGAGTCAAACATATTGTCAGCAGCTATCAGCTAGAAGGCGAAGAGGCGGAAGCGTTTGCTGACTATTTAGAAGAATTGCTGCAAACCTACGCGATGCCTTTAGTTGAATTAGCACTTGCCGAAACTCTAGTGGTTAACTGGATGAATGTGCCGATGCAGAAAGGCATTTTATTTTTGCAGCAAACGCATGATCGCTTAAAAAATTGGGAAACTCACTCCATCTCTAGCAGCTTAACGCCCCAAGAATTTCAACAAGTTACTGGGCTAGATCCCAGCCCGGTTTTTGGCATCTCTGAGTTTCCGCCACCCTCGATCGCGCGTTCTTGCTAGCTCATTCATCCTTCCAAAATCTCGCTTTGGCGACTGTTGCCACACCCCGCACTCGAATTCCCTGCTGATACAAAACCTGAGTAGCGGCTTGAATGGTTGCGCCAGTCGTGTAAATGTCATCCAGCAAGAGAACAGGATACTTAGGTTTCTGCTTTTGAAAGGCTTTCCCAATCTTGAAAGCTTGGAGTAAATTTTGTTTGCGTTGAGCGGCTGAGAGATTGAACTGCGCCTCGGTTGAACGGAGCCGCTCTAAGCCATCGACTCGCATCGAGTGACCTGTAAATTGACAAAAGCTTTGGGCAATCAGTTCTGCCTGGTTATAGCCTCGCTGCTTTTGTTTCTCACCGTGCATCGGAATCGGCAC
>JAYVFW010000066.1:0-6052 GCA_043772715.1 Phormidesmis sp.
TGCTTTTGCCTGCTCCATTCGGACCCACAATTCCGACGAGTTGACCTGGCTCGATGCGAAAGCTGATGTGATCGAGTCCGCACACTCCTCGGTAGTTGACAGCCAGTTGCTGAACCTCTAACATGAAAAACCTGAATGAAAATGATTCTCATTGTAAGGCAATTCGCTGACTTCAGGTGTTAAAAAATCATGTACAACGCATTGCGTCAAACTTGGGGAGCCGCCACGATCGCGCTCACAGTCAGTATTTTGACAAGCTGTAGTTCTTCTGCGCCAACCAGTCAAACGAGTCCCACCGATTCTGCAACGGGAACGGCAACCACGACAAGTAGCGCTTCAAACACAGGCATTAAAGTCGTAGCAACCAGCAGCGTGTTGTGCGACATGACCAAACAAATTGCTGCCAATACGGTTGATCTGACGTGCTTGATTAAGCCTGCTTCTGATCCTCACGTTTATGAGCCAGCACCCGCAGACCGCAAAGCGATCGAAGATGCCAACCTAGTGATTTACTCTGGTTATGACTTTGAGCCAAGTTTAATTAAGCTGATCCAATCGACCTCTAATGCTGCGCCAAAAGTTGCGATCGCAGAAGTCGCGGTTCCGACTCCGCAGCAGTTTGATGAAGACGGTAAAACGGTTCCTGATCCGCACGTTTGGCACAACGCTCAAAACGGAGTTCAGATGGTTGCGGCGATTCAAAGTAATCTCGCAAAAGTTGCGCCTGCAAATGCAGCCCTCTATGCCAAAAATGCTCAAGCAGTGACGACAGAACTGACCCAAATTGATGGCTGGATCAAGTCACAAATTGCCACAATTCCTGAAGCCTCTCGTAAATTAGTCACTACGCATGATGCATTAGGCTACTACTCCAAAGCCTACGGAATTCCCATCGAAGGCGCATTAGAAGGCGTTAGCACTGAAGAAAAACCGACCGCAAATCGAATTAAGGAATTGGTGAAAACGATCGAAGACGACAAGGTTCCAACGATCTTTCCTGAACTCACCATTAATCCTAAGTTGATCGAAGCGGTTGCCAAAGAAGCAAACGTAAAAGTTTCCGATCGAGAACTCTATGCGGATGGGTTAGGAGAAGCCGGAAGCGAAGGAGACACTTACCAGAAGATGCTTATTGCGAATACAAAAACGATCGTCGAAGGATTGGGAGGAAAATTTGCACCGTTAACAACAAAATAAATATTTTAATGCCAATCCGATTTGTGAACCCAACAGTAGAGGCATGGCACTGCCGTGCCCTCATCCGATCGTTCCACCCGTCGCAATTATTTTTCAAATAGGTATAGTCCAATAACAAGAACACCGATCGCACCCTCCCCAAGCAAATCCCCCAATGAAATCTTCACTGAGGGATTTGTTTAACTGAGACAACAGTATCCAGGTCTAGCAGTCGTAATACAACTCAAACTCATAAGGAGTTGGCAACTTGCTGATCGGCTTCACTTCACCCTCCATCTTCATCGCGATCCAGTTATAGATGAAGTCTTCCGGGAAGACCCCGCCCGCCGTCAGAAAATCGTGATCTCTCTCCAGATTTGCCAACGCTTCGCCGAGATTTGCGGGTGCTTTGGGCACCTTTGCCAAGTCCTCTTTGCTCATTTCGTAGATGTCAACATCCAAAGGTTCACCCGGATCAATCTGGTTTTTGATGCCGTCTAGCCCCGCGCAAAGCATCGCCGAAAAAGTGAGGTAAGGGTTGCTCGACGCATCAGGACAGCGGAACTCTAATCGCTTGGCTTTAGGATTGCTGCCCGATAGCGGAATCCGAATCGATGCCGATCGATTACCTGCCGAGTATGCCAAATTCACCGGAGCTTCAAAGCCAGGAACCAACCGCTTATAAGAGTTCACCGTCGGGTTGGTAAATGCCAGAAGTGAAGGCGCGTGCCGGATCAAGCCGCCGATGAAATGCAGCGCCATTTGGCTCAAGCCTGCATATTTGTCGCCTGCAAACAACGGTTGTCCATCTTTCCAGATCGACATATGGCTGTGCATTCCAGAGCCGTTGTCATCGTGAATTGGCTTGGGCATGAAGGTTGCCGTCTTGCCATATTTACGAGCGACGTTTTTGACCACATATTTATAGGTCTGCACATAGTCAGCCGCGTGTACTAGATCAGAAAAGCGAATGCCTAGCTCACACTGTCCACCCGCGGCGACTTCGTGGTGATGCTTCTCGATCGGCACCCCACACTTCGCCATCGTCAGCAGCATTTCTGTCCGAATGTCTTGCAGCATATCGGAGGGAGCCGCCGGAAAATAGCCTCGCTTTTTGCCAATTTTGAAGCCAAGGTTGCCACCAGGTTCAGAGCTGCCTGAGTTCCAGGAACCTTCACTCGAATCAACCGCATAGTAGCCCGTATGACCCTCTTGCCCATAGCGAACATCATCAAAGATGAAAAATTCGGGTTCAGGACCGCAGAAGACTTTATCGCCGATGCCAGTAGAAATTAAATAGTCAACGGCTTTCTGCGCGATCGAGCGAGGGTCACGCTCATACATTTGCCCGGTGCGGGGATCGACGATCGTGCAAACCATGCTCAGGGTCGGCACTTCCATAAAGGGGTCGATCCAGGCAGTGGTAGGGTCAGGCACCATCGCCATGTCAGAACTGTTGATGGCTTTCCAGCCTCGAATGCTAGACCCGTCAAACGCCACCCCCTCAGAGTTGAGAAAAGCTTCTTCCTCAATTAAACTTTTGTGGAATGTGCAGTGGTGCCAGATTCCATAGAGATCTACAAACTTGAGGTCGATCAGTTCAATATTCTGATCCTCAATCATCTTTAGAATTTCTTGTGCAGTCTCAGCCATGAACTACTCCTTGAATCGGTGCTAATAAAGTCTTCTCAGAAGGGTTTGAGAGGATGTTGAATACGGCTCAGTTAAGGTGTATCACTTTATCGAAAAGGTTGATGAGGTTTCTGAAAAAAAGTAGCGATCGCGCATCTTTACTAGAGCTAGACCCTAAGTTCTGTGAATCATCGTAGGGAGAGCGATACAGGAGTTTTGTATCTTACACTACAAAATCCTTAGTCGTTAGCAACAATTAAACCTAGGTTAACGATCAAAATTGCGGCTTGGGAAGTAAAAATGTAACGTTTCACAACGTCTAGGGGGATCAGCGTTGTCAGCGTTTCAATCGGCTCAACCCTGCGTGGTAGACTTACGCTAAATCATTTTGATGAATTTGATGGAGCGCTCGGCTAGTTGCTGTGGGTCGAGACTCCCATCAAGAAACCACAACCACCAAATCTGTTTATCGGGATTAATTGGGAGAAGAATTTCATGCGCGATGCAGTGACAAGCCTAATTAGAAACTATGACATCACCGGTCGATATCTCGATCGCAATGCGGTTGACGATTTAAAATCCTATTTTGCAACCGGGATGGCGCGTGTGCAAGCAGCCGGAGTCATCAACTCCAATGCGGCAGCGATCGTCAAGCAAGCAGGCTTACGGTTGTTTGATGAACTCCCCGAACTGATTCGCCCTGGCGGCAACGCTTACACCACTCGTCGCTATGCCGCCTGTCTGCGAGATATGGACTATTATCTGCGCTATGCCAGCTATGCCCTCGTCGCTGGAGACACCGATGTGCTAGATGAGCGCGTGTTAGAAGGTCTACGAGAAACCTACAACTCGTTGGGGGTTCCCAGTGGCCCAACCGTGCGCGGCATTCAAATTATGAAAGAGATTGTCAGAGAACAGGTTGCGGCAACTGGCATTGAAGGAGCCTCGTTTATCGACCAGCCCTTTGACTATATGACCCGCGAATTAGGCGAAAATGACCTTTAATTAACGTCAGTTCGACAGAAATGGTTCGCTCCGATTGTGAATTCGGAAGAGCTACCTAAATTCCCCAAATTGGGGGACTTCAAGCCAAAAATTCCGGTTCAAAGTCCCCCAGAATGGGGGACTTTGGGGGCAAAAGCCGCTGAGAACGCAGCGAAAAAACTCGTCGAACTGACGTTTAATTAGGACTATCAGGTCGGTTTTTAATCCGACGATCGGAGGGGCAAAGCTCTCGGTAGTCGAGCTTTCGGACGTTTCGAGAGATCATTCACCGAATGCTTTGCCCCTACATCATGTTGTGGCTTATTTTTCAAAATTTCAGATCAGCATCCTTGCTCATTCATCCCTCATCCTTTTAAGATGGCTACACCTTGTCACATCATTGTTGAGGGCAACCCCGCGATCGTTTATGCCAGTCGAGGGGGCACGCCTAACAAGGTGCTACCGACTTTAGAACGGTTTCTCGATAAGTTTTGGCAAGAGCGCGATCTCTCTGAAAAAGCCAGCGACACGCCAGAATGTTTGCTGGCGCAGATTGTGGTTCGGTTTGGCTATGAGATTTGTGAAGATGATTTCTCTAATCTCAAAGTGGGTGTAAACTATGACCCCACCGCCGAATATTTGTATTTAATCGCTTCCGATCGCTCGGTAATTGTTTGGGAAGCCGGAGACGATTATCACAAAGACCCGACTTTAGGACTGCAAGCTTGCCAACCGTGGATCAGCACCGAATGGGCGATCGCACCCTCGGTCAGCAGTTAGTTCGATAAGACTGAACATTCTGATTTCGGCGTTTAGCACAAGATTGTGCGCGGTTAGCAGAGACATTAACCTACGCAACAAACATACCTTCAGGACTACTTTTGACCAAAACTTCCGAGGTTTAAGCCACTCTGTCGGTCACGATGCTTGATTCTTGGTTAAAACTTTCGAGGTTTGAGTAAGTCCTAACCTTTTAAGAATGGTTAAACCGGGATCGCTTCAGGTTGAACTTTGACCGATCGAGCAAGTTCTCGCAGCATTGTGACCGTAGTGCCAAAATCAACGCAGGCATCCGTGACACTTTGCCCATAAGTGAGTTGACCGAGGTCGGCTGGAATTGACTGATTTCCGGCGACGAGATGGCTCTCAATCATCACGCCCATACAGTGACGGGAGCCGCCTGCCACTTGCTCTGCGATCGACTGAAGCACGATCGTTTGGCGATTGTGGTCTTTGCTGCTGTTGCCATGACTGCAATCGACCATTACCGGAGTCGAAATGCCCTGCTTGATCAGTTGGCTAACGGCTTCTTCAAGGTCAGCCGCGCCGTAATTAGTTCCGCCTTTGCCGCCTCGCAAGATGATGTGACAGTCGGGGTTGCCCGTTGTGGCGACAATGCTTGCCAAGCCTTGAGCGTTGATTCCTAAGAAATGGTGGGGATGATTGGCGGCGAGAATCGCGTGGATTGCCGTTAACAAATTGCCATCTGTGCTGTTTTTGAAACCTACAGGCATTGATAGGCCCGATGCCATTTCGCGGTGGGTTTGGCTCTCGGTGGTGCGGGCCCCGATCGCGCTCCAGGTGATCACATCGGCAATGTATTGCGGAATGATTGGGTCTAATAATTCGGTGGCGCTGGGCATTCCTAAATGGGCGAGATCAATCAACAGTTTGCGAGCCGTTCGCAACCCTGTGTTGATGTCATAGCTCTCATCTAGGTGGGGATCGTTGATTAGCCCTTTCCAACCTGTGGTGGTGCGCGGTTTCTCAAAATAGACGCGCATCACGATCTCTAGACGATCGGACAATTCATGCCGCAGGTACATCAACTTTTGCCCATATTCGTAGGCAGCATCTACGTCGTGAATTGAGCAAGGCCCGACGATCACAAGGAGACGATCGTCTTGTCGATTTAAAATTTTGCGAATGCGATCTCGGGTGGTGGAAACTAGGGCGGCAGCAGTCTCGGTTAACGGAATTTCTTCTTTTATTGCTGTTGGAGACATCAACGTTCTGGTCTCAACAACATGCAGGTCGTAAGTCTTATGCATCAAGTCAATTATCCAGCAGAAATCAGTGAGCGCAATCAAGGACAGGCTGAAGGAAGAATTCTAAATCGCCCTAAACAGTATATCAGTGAGTGACGATCGCGGGTGATCTCAATCGTTTTTACGAGTGGGGAATTGCCTAAGGAACGTGGATCTATAATAATGCCGAGGGCTTCGCCCTCCTCACGAAGTGGGGCGAAGCCCTCGCCTAA
>JAYVFW010000067.1:0-6047 GCA_043772715.1 Phormidesmis sp.
CTGCCATGTACGTCGGAGTACGGTTGATGCGATCGGTGAAATCGGTTCTGAGGCAAACATCTTTCAACTTAAGCAACGCATAGAAGATGAGAGGTTTACTACTAACGCAACAATTTCAGCCCTAACCGCCATCCAAAAATGCTGCAAACGCTACAACGCACAACCCGCGACTACGACAGAGAAACCGATCGCCCCTACAGAAGCAAAGACAAGCGATCAAAAGTCGGAACAAGCGATCGCTCAGAATGTCTTTAATTTCTGTACTCCAGCTTATGGAGTCACAGGCAGCATCGAAGGGGATTTGAACGTTCAACCGCCAGCGTCAACCTCTGATCCAATAGACCTGTGATGAGATCGATCGCCCAAAACACAAACCCTCTGTAACCAAACAACCTGATTTAACTGCGATACACTGAACACAGAATTCACTCTGCTACTCCTGAAAATCAATGAAGCAGTTCAAAATCATTATCGAAAAACATCCCGATGGATACGTCGCTTACCCGATCGGCATCGTCGGAGCGATCGTCGGGCAAGGTGACACCTACGAAGAAGCCTTATCTGATGTGAAATCTGCGATCGCCACCTATATCGAAGTCTTCGGCAAAGAAAACTTAGAAGACACATCACCCGTCGAAGTGTTCATTGACGAAGCAGCGATCGCAGTCTGATGGTTAAGTTTCCAGTCGATGCTCCCAAGAAGCGAGTCATCAAAACCTTTGAGTCAATGGGCTTCCGGGTTGTCCGTGAACGAGAACACATTGTCATGACGCGAGAAAATGAAGACGGCACAGAAACACCACTCGTCATGCCTAATCAAACCCGAATTAAGAGTGGAACGTTGAGAGCAATTTGCACACAGATCACTGGTTCAAGGGAAGAGTTTCTAAACGCTTACAATCAAGTGTGAGCGATCGTCATGACCGATCAACTCGATACACCCATTCAAGAATTAGATGTTGTTGCCCTAAGTCATAACCTACCAGAACACGGTTTGAAGCAAGGCGATCGAGATGTGCAGGCGCTCTTGATGATCACAGCCGCCCATCTGCAAAAAATTGAATCTTTTCAATCAACCCTTCACCCAGCCCACAACCATGTCTGACCAACCCAAAGTTCAAATGAATTTTCATACACCCGTTCATGGTGCCGCCGGAAACGTACAACGTGACATGATCGTGAACGCCCCTCATTCAGAACCCGAAGCTGCCCTTGATGCGATCGTGCAAATCATCCAGACCCTAGAGCAAAAATACACTTTCGTGCAAGATGAGCAACAGGCACTCGCGATCATTGATGCAGAGTTCACAGAAATCAAAGCCAAACGACTTCCCCAATGGCAAGACCTTATGAATATCAAACGGCTCTATAACGGAGGCAAAAAAGCAGCCCTAAAAGTCGGAGAACACTTTGCAGAACAAAACCCTTGGGGCAAAGGCTTCATTGCTTTTCTCGAAGGAGTCTCGGAAGACGTGAAATAACTTTTGTCTGTTCAACCTCTCAATTCATTAGCAGCGCTGCTGGGCGAGATCAGGGAGAACTCGATCGGTCAGATCCAGATGTTGGCTGCGTAGCTGGGTGAGCCTTTCCATCTGGGGGACTTGAAGGTAGGGGATACTCGGTTTGAGAATGCTCTATCCGCCACTCGTTGGCTTTTTGGCGAATCAGTTGACGCTCTTCGTCAGAGAAACGCGCTAGGTTGAACATGATCTGACCCATGCGGTGATTTTTCTTGAGTTTGTCTTGATGACGATCGAGAAAATCCCAGTAAAAAAAGTTGAAGGGACAGGCATTTTCACCCGTGCGATCGCGGCGATCGTACGCGCATTTCTTGCAATAATCGCTCATGTTGTTGATGTAATTGGCTGAAGCGGCATAGGGCTTAGATGCCATCAATCCGCCATCTGCAAACTGACCCATGCCAATCACATTGGTTTGCATTACCCAGTCATAGCCGTCAATAAACGCGGTGTGAAACCAATCCTGCAATTCTTGCGGTGAGACTCCGGCAATCAGCCCAAAGTTGCTCAACACCATTAAGCGTTGAATGTGATGAGCATAGCCAGTCTCTTTGACTTGGGTGATCACTTGATGCAAACAGTTCATCTTGGTGTCACCCGTGAAATAGAAGCCCGGTAACGGTTGCGTGTGATTAAAATAGTTAAGACTGGGGTAGTCTTCGCCCATGTGCAAATAGATGCAGTGCATATATTCGCGCCATCCTAGAATCTGTCGTATAAATCCTTCAACGCTGTTCAGTTCCCATTCACTCTGATTTTGATAATAAGCTTGTTCAGCCGCTTCTAAAATCTCTAACGGGTGCAGCAATCCCAGATTTAGATAAGGAGACAGCATGGCGTGCCACATGGTTTGTTCGCCAGTCACCATTGCGTCTTGATAAGGGCCAAACTCTGAGAGCCGAGTTTGCACAAAAAATTCGAGCACTTGCAGCGCTTGCTGTCGAGTTACTCCCCACTGGAATGGCTCGATCTGCCAATAATGTTGGCTGTCTTTAAATGCAGGAGATTGTTTGACCCAATCAATCACGTCTTGCGTGATTTGATCGGGTTTGAACCAGAGCGCCTCTGGCAACGTGAGTTTTCCTTTGGGAGGTTTACGGTTTTCTTTATCGAAATTCCAGCGACCGGAGATCGGTTGATCGCCCTCCATCAACACGTTAAATCGTCGTCGTCCTTCGCGATAAAAATCTTCCATCACGAGACGTTTGCGAGAATTTGCCCAGTCAATCAATTCCTGATCTTTCCAGATAAACCGATTATTGGGAGTCAGAGTAATATTGCACGGCAAATCCAACTGTTTGATGAGCGTTGCAAAGGGACGATCGGTAGGAGTCATCACCCGCAATTCGGTAATCTGATGCTGTTCAATCCACGCTAACAGAGGCGTTTTGAAGTCTACACTCTGCTTATAGGTGACATTCCAGCCGTCTTGACGCAACTCGTCGGCAAAGTGGCGCATTGCAGACCACACCAGCACCAACTTTTGCAAGTGGTAAGGCAACGCTTGAGCGTGATGCAGCGACTCAATAAAAATCACGGGCGTTGGTTGGGTGCGATTACCCCCAGGGGGAACTGCAAAGCGATCGCAGCTTTGTAGTGCTGATTGCTCTGCCCAAAGCTGATCGCCTAATACCCAAATCCCAACCGTCATACAGCTAACCCTTTACGCATCTCAACCGCTATGGTGACACCCTACCACGCGAGTTCCGTCTCTCTCAAGGTGCACCTAGATGACTCAAAGGTTTTAGGCGTTGCTGAATGCAAATATAATTGCCCCCTAGCCCCCCAAGTTTGAGGGGAACCAGAATCTTAAAGTCCCCCAAAAATGGGGGATTTAGGGGGCGAAAGGATTCAGCCTCAATAGACAGATTCATACTTGCATTCAGCAACGCCAAGTTTTAATCTATTTCTACAGAGTGAGATGTTATTTAGCCTTAAGACGGGCACATTTGAGATTAGAGGCTGATAACTTATCAATAACAACGAATGCGTCAGGTTGTTGTTAAACTCTCCTCTCTAAAAGAATGCATCTAGCGTGAGAAGCCCTAAGTTCCTGAGCACTTGGGGCTTTTGATTATTTAAAAAGCGCCGAGAATATAGTCGAGCTACTGTGGGCAGAGAGTTTTTCTAAAGACAGAACAATGACTCCATAGGCAGCGCGGTAGAATGAACCCAAAACTTCCCCTCTTAGACACTAGGAGCCTTGGTGATGACAGACGCGAAGAATGTGTTGGGTAAACCATTAGAGACTTGCAGTGCGTCTCCGATGACTGGATTTTTTCGCAATGGCTGCTGTGAAACAGGGTCGCAGGATGTGGGAACCCATGTTGTCTGTGCCCAGGTGACCGAAGAGTTTCTTGCCTACACTCAGCTACAGGGCAACGACTTGAGTACGCCGATGCCGATGTTTGATTTCCCAGGTTTAAAGCCAGGAGATCATTGGTGTCTGTGCGTTTCTCGGTGGAAGGAAGCCCTCGACTCTGGAACCGCACCACCGATCGTGCTGTCTGCAACTCACGAGGCGGCTCTCAAAGTCGTTGCCTTAGAGGTGTTGAAAGAACACGCGATCGAGCCTTAATTCAGACTTCGAGTGAAGCCTCCAAAATCCCAGATTGCAGCCGCCAGAGTGCAGCATAAAGTCCGTCTTGCTCTAGCAGCGTCTCGTGGGTGCCTTGTTCCGCTACGCACCCGTGATCCATCACATAGATGCGATCGGCATGACGAATCGTGGATAAGCGATGGGCGATCGCGATCGTGGTGCGATTTTGAGTGATGTATTCCAGCGATCGCTGAATCGCCGCTTCGGTTTCGTTGTCTACCGCAGAAGTGGCTTCATCTAAAATTAGAATGGGGGGATCTTTGAGCAGGGCACGCGCGATCGCGAGTCGTTGGCGCTGCCCGCCCGATAGTTTTTGACCTCGCTCGCCGATAATCGTGTCGTATCCGTCGGGCAATTCGTCGATGAATTCGTGTGCTTCTGCAAGTTTTGCCGATCGCACCACGTCCGATCTCGTCGCATCGAAACTGCCATAGCCAATATTGTCGGCAATGGTGCCGTGAAAAAGAAAGACTTCCTGACTGACCCAGCCGATGCAGCGACGCAGATCACGCAGCCGCAGTTCACGAATGTCAATGCCATCGAGCAAAATTTGCCCCTGCTGAATCTCATAAAATCGCAGCAGCAGTTTCACCAGCGTGCTTTTTCCTGACCCGGTTGCCCCCACAATGCCGATCGTTTGTCCGGCTGGAATGTGTAGCGATAAATCCTCAAGGGCGGAACTGCGACCCCGATAGGCAAAGGTGATGTGGTCAAGATGGACTTCCCCGCGCACTTGCTGAACTGGCAAAGAGCGATCGCCCGTGGGAATCGTGATCGGCGTGTCCAACAAATTCATCACTCGATTGACCGATGCCATTGCTCGCTGATATTGATCCATCGTTTTCCCCAAGCTAGTAAAGGGCCAGAGCAATCGCTGAATGATGAACACCATAAATCCATAGGTGCCGACCGAGAGCCGACCATTTGCCGCTTCGACACCGCCTAAAAACAGGGTCGCGGTAAAGCCAACTAAAATTAGAATGCGAATCAAAGGAATAAACGCAGCGCTTAAAGCAATGGCTCGACGATTGCTAGAGCGATAGGCTTGACTGTCAGCCGCAACCCGATCGCGTTCATAATCTTCAGCCGTAAAACTCTTGATCGTGGCAATGCCAGATAAATTGTTAGCTAATCGGCTGTTAATCAAACTGGCTTGCTGCCGCACGTCTGCATAACGAGGCGCAAGACGGTTTTGAAACGCGATCGAACCCCACACAATGAATGGAATCGGCAACATGGCAAACCACGAAACTCCGGGCGCTACTGCTAAAAACGTTCCACCAACCACTAGGATCGTGGTGAAAAATTGCAACATATCATTAGCACCGCTATCGAGAAATCGCTCTAGCTGGTTGATGTCGTCATTCAGAATTGAGAGCAGTGTCCCGGTGCTTTGCTCTTCAAAAAAGCTCAGTTCTAACTCTTGCAAATGGCTATAGGCATCGAGCCGCAGTTCGTGCTGCAAGGTTTGTGCCAGGTTTCGCCAGAGCCGATCGTAAGCATATTGAAACAGCGATTCTAGGCCCCAAACTAAAAAGGTCAGCAATGACAACACCATCAATTGCCCGATGATGCTGGTGATGCCAACCTTGGCGATCCAGGATGATTCTCGCTTGACAACAACATCGACTGCTATGCCAATCAGATAAGGCGGTGCCAGGTCAAAAATGGTGTTGAGCACCGAGCAGAGGCTGGCTTGCCAAACCTGAGCGCGATGAGGGTGACTGTAGTGCAGCAGGCGTTGCAGAGGGTTTGATGGAGAGACAGCAGACATAGTAAATGCTGAAACAAAGAAGTCTCGATCGTATAGCAATTCGATTTAGCGACACGCTGATACCAATTTAAATTGAGTACAGGGCAAAAGGGGTAGACTGAAACCAGTCGTTTCGCTGTTTTCCCGATGGTTGGTATCACCTCAATTAACGTGA